>JAXDAR010000229.1:0-6625 GCA_034679645.1 Methanothrix sp.
TCGTTCTCGGCATCGATGCTGGAGGTCGGCTCATCCAGAAGAAGAATAGGCGCGCCCTTGAGAAGAGCGCGGGCAATGGCGATTCTCTGCCGCTCCCCCCCGGAGAGAAGTACCCCCCTCTCGCCTATAACCGTCTGGTAGCCTTCGGGCAGAGCAGCAATGAACTCATGGGCGTTCGCTGCTTTTGCTGCCTGCACAATCTCCTCATGGCTGGCCTCGGGCCTTCCCAGGCGCAGGTTATTCTCCACTGTATCATAGAAGAGGTAGGCCTCCTGGGCTACCAGAGCCATCTGGCTGCGCAGGAAGCCGAGGGGCAGGCTGCGAATATCCTGGCCTCCCAGAAGCACTCTGCCCTTTTGGGGATCGTGGAAGCGGAAGAGAAGATCGATGACCGTGCTCTTGCCGGTACCCGTCGCCCCCACCAGAGCTACAGTAGTACCTGGCTTCACCTCAAAGGAGATATCATGCAATACAGGCCTATCACCCTGGTAGGCGAAGTGCACCCCCTCAAATCTGATCTCCGGCTCAATGGAAGAAGGTGCCTTATCCGGGCCATCCTGAACCAGGGGCACCTCATTCAATAGCTCGAAGATGGCGTTTGCTGTCCTCTTTCCCAGGAGGCTGTAGTGATGATATAGTAGCAGATGGCTGACGTGCTCATAGAAGAGCGAGCCCAGCAAAAGGACCATGACCAGTCTGTCTATGGAGAGGCTTCCCTGGCTTAAGCGGAACGATGCGATGATCATGGTTACAGAATAGCCCAAGACGGGGACCACCTCGGAGACGAAGCTGGCCCCAAAGTAAAGCCGGAGGCTCTGCACCAATGCCCCCTCCAGGTTCCTGGATCTTTTATGCAGCTCTTGCCCCCGGAGGTTTGTCTGGCTGAATAGCTTGAGAGTGGTCAGGCCCTGCAGGCTCTCGGCAAAGTAGGCGGATAGCTCTCTATATGTCTCCCATGCCCTTCTTCCCACCTTCCACTCCTCCAGGTTGGTGAATACCAGCAGGGAAATGGGGACGAGAGGAACAAAGGCCATAAGCACCAGGGCGCAGGCGAGATCCACGTAGAGGGCAAAGCCTAAAAAGAGCAGAACGGGCATGACCAGGCAGAGGGCGATATAGGGGACATAGAGCCCCACATAGGCCTCAAGTGCTTCCACTCCATCGACGACTGTGGTGGCCAGGGAACCTGTGTTGCGCATCTCGACGAATGATGGCCCCAGATCCAAGAGATGCTGGTTGATCCTCTTTCGAACGCCGCTCTTGACCAGAGCGGCAGAGCGCTGGGAGGTGATATCTCTTGATGCCTCTGCCAGGGCTCGCAGGCCTACGGCCGCCAGCATGCCTATAAAGAGATCAAGCATGGAGAGGAGAGCGCGGCCATCGTATATCCCCACGATGACCCTGCCTGCCAGGAAGAGGAGGGCGATATTAGCTATCGATCCCATCAGGCCGGAGAGGAAGGTTAAAGCGATCCAGCGCCTGGCGCCGGGGGCAAACCTTAGAATCCGTCTGTCGATCAAGCCTTCCATATCTCTTCCATTCCTGCTGCAGCCCTTCTCCTGGCCGTAGAATTGCAATCAGCCGTGCTATACTTATTAATAAGTCTGTCGAAGCAAATAATATAAATTCAAATTTTTTGGCTTATTTTAAAGATCCGATCTTTCCCCTAATCACCAAAAATTGCAGGCCGGACATGTCCAAACATCAGTATTACTTTATAGAGAAAACTTAATATTATATCATCTCTCTAGCTGGAATCATATCTATGCAGGTGGGACATTATGAAAGAGAAAAGAAATTTTGCCCTCAGAGATGCTTCGGGCAATGAGATTGGCATCTTTACAGGAACGGCCCCCAGGCAGGCAGCCCTGAAGGTCGCGAGAAGAGGGATCAAGGACATCAGGCTGAGGGAGAGGGGAACAAAAAAGATTCATGTATACCAGGGCAACAGGAAGAAGGTCGAAAAGCCAGATAACGCCCCTGCTTGGATGCACAAGAAGATCTGGAAGCCGACGGTAAAGAAAATAGGCGTGGAAAATCTGGAGAAGATCTGATATGCTTAATGCAGTTCCTTCCTCTTTTTGCAGTTTGAAAACGCTATTAATGGCCGTTATGCTATTGCTGCTTCCTGCATCAGGAAATGGCTATACTCTGCATGTATTTGGCAACGCCAATCTGGATGATGATATTGACGAGCTAGACCTGGCATATCTGCAGGGGATAATTAAGGGTGATGAGGATAGGACGTGGCTCTCCGATGCGGACAATAATGGAGTGATAGACCAATCAGACATCGCCCAGATAGAGAGGATCATAAATGGCACACAAAGCGAGATCACCATCATCGACTCAGACAATAAGACAGTGACGTTAAAGCAGCCCCTGGAGAGGCTGGTCATATATACTCATCAGTGCGCTGAGATTCTTCAGCTTCTGGGTGTACAGGATAAGGTGGTAGGGGTCAGGGACACTTTTGCCGAGCAGCCCAACAGGTTTCCGCAGATGAGTCAGGGCCAGAGCATAGGCAGCGGAGCAGAGCCCGATATAGAGGCGGTCCTGAAGGCTGATCCCGATGCCATCCTTGCTTATACCTGGTATCCAAGCGAGGAGTCGCTGGATGCCAAGCTCCCGGCGGAGGTTAATGTCCTGAGATTCGATTGCGAGTGCAGCGGCCAGGGGCCTGATGACATGAGGGAGAGGATCAAGCTATTAGGTATCCTGATGGGCGCAAGGGATAGGGCAGAGGAGTATCTTCAGTGGCATGACGGTATCCTCTCCAGTGTGGAAGAAGAGGTTGAGAAGATCCCCCTGGATGAGCGGGTCCGGGTCTATCTAGAGAGCACACCTGAGGGCGATCGGCCTACAAGCGCACGAACTGCTATCGGCACAGGCCATGCTGCCCATAAGCTAGTGGAGATGGCGGGAGGATTGAACATCGCCGCCGGCCACCTTCCCGGATACGAGGATACGGCTTTTGAATATGGCGACATCGAGACGGAATGGATTCTCTCTCAGGATCCCGAGGTCATAGTGGGTCGGGCAATGGGGGCTGGGATCAGGCCTTATGAGAATGTGAACGACAGCCTCCTGCAGGCATATGTTCAGGAGATAGAGGGCCTGCCGGGGTTTGCTAACCTCTCGGCAGTAGAGAAGGGCAGCGTCTATATCATTACTAACGACTATGCAATAACCCCCAACTATCCTTCTGCCCTTATACTTCTCGCCAGATGGTTCTATCCAGATCGATTCGCTGATATGGATCCCCAGGCGGCTCACCAGGAGTATGTGAATATGATGGGATTGGACTATGACGTCCGAAAGAAGGGAGCATTCTTCTTCTCTGAGCAGCAGGCAGGGATGAAGCCATGAAAAAAATTTTTCAGCAAGGATTGATGGGAATCTCAATAACGGCGCTGGTTCTTCTTGCCAGTATTAATCCTCTGGCATCAGCATCCGGCTACGTCCTCCATGTATTCGGCAACGCCAATATGGACGGGACCATAGACGAGAAGGATATAGAATATCTCCGGGAGATAATGGCGGGATCAGTTGATTCTTCCCCCCTGGGGGATGCCAATTTCGACGGCAAGGTTGATGAAAATGACATATCCCAGGTGGAGATGATCATCGATGATTCTCAAGAAAATATCACCATACTTGACGGAAACGGAAAACCGGCAACGGTGAGGCTGCCAGTGGAAAGGGCCATTGTCGAACACCTGGACAATTCTGAGATGATGATGATCTTGAAACGGACTGATAAGGTGATAGGTGTGGATCTGGCCATGTCCAAATCGGAGAAGGAGTTTCCCGATCTGGTCAAAAAGACAAGCGTGTCCGGCTTCTCTCCAGGCACGAATCCCGACTATGAGATGGCTTTGAGTCTTGGCCCGGATCTCCTCCTCACCTTCTCCAACAAGACCGCTGAGAAGGAACAGAAGATGCCAGACGTGCCTGTTGTCTTTGCCGGTTTGTACTATCCTGATTTGATCAATCCAGAGAATTCCTCCTTTACCGATGCCGTGCATAAGCTGGGCTATATCATGCAGGCCAGGGAAGAGGCGGATGAGTACATCGACTGGCATATCAGCAAGATCGATGAGATCAAATCATACACTGAGAACCTGGAGGTGGATAAGAGGCCAAAAGTGCTCATAGCCACCTTGCCTAAGGAGGGAGATAATTCGATATTCACCTATGCAAAGATCGATACCTTAAGCCAGATGGTCACACTGGCTGGGGGCAGGAGCATCGCTGAAGATCTGCCCGCCTACCTGCAATCAAACTACAGAGTTGAGGTGGACCCCGAATGGGTCATTCAGAGCGATCCCGATTATATGGTATTCATCACCATTGTTCTCACCCCGCCAATAGGATACGACTCTGATGACATCTCAGGTATCTCTCAGGCACTTGAATCATTTAAAACCCGTCCGGAGTATGCCAATCTAACCGCGGTCAAGAACAACCATGTCTTCATCATCAACGGCAACCTGAGAAACGATGCCAGCAAGGGACTTATCGGCGCTGCCTACCTCGCTCGGATCTTCCATTCCGACGGGATAGATATGGACCCAGAAGGCCTGCATCAGGAGTACCTGCAGAGGTTCCTGGGGCTGGACTACGATCTGGACCAGCATGGGGTCTTCATCTATCCGCCTCTGATCAATGGGCCCGAAGACCTGGAGGGGGTGCCTAATAGCTACTATCAAAATTATGCTAATGCAGTCAAGTGAATGCTCAGTCAACCTCTGCGCGGCCTTTTTTCGCAGCAGAGAGCATCTTTTTTTACTATAATAGAAAACCGCGCTGAAAAATCTAAAAAAGATTTGGATATTGAAATACACTCGCGCACTCACTCCCGTCCTAAATCTGGCCCGCAAATCTGTCCGGTATCCCGGCGAGGCCGCCATCGACCTCAATTGGCGGATAGGCAAAGACTCCATGCTCATCCAGGTCATAGTCCAGATGCTGGAACCTGCTGAGGTATTCCTGATGGATCGCCTCTGGGTTCAAGTCCAGATCGGGATAGATCCACTTTGCCAGGTATACTGCCCCAATTATCATGGACTGGCTGTAGGAGAATAGCTTGTACTCCATCATATAGACCTGGCCGTTCTTCACTGCATTGACCTCTGCCAGCTCCGGGCGGCTTAAAGTCGTCTCTCTCTTTTGCTATCTGAGACGGATCGTCCAGATCATAACCTGCAAATGAGCTTCCTCCCTCCGCCTCTACCAGATTGGATGCGACAATGATGATATCGGGATTCTGCTCTATTACCCATTCTGTATCTACATCCTCAGAGCTTTGAGTGGACAATACTGATTTCAGGGAGCTTCTCGCGATCCTCTTATACCATCCGAGAAATATGTCAGGATTCATGCTGAGAATATATTCATTGTCAAGCTCGCTTATTCGTGTATCTGCAACATAGGGCAGACGGCTCAGCTCAGGGAAGAAGAGGGAGTTCTCCTGGAAGTTTTTGCATCCTACAGCCGTGATATTGTCGGTTGAACCCAGTATGCGAAGAGCCTCGGCAGAGTCAAAAAATCGGGCGAGGACTGTTTTGACCGGCTTTTTGACTGTCACCGCATGGTATTCGTCCCAGTTGCTCTCTGAAACGACTGTAAGCGCCGTCTCCTCTCCGTTTATTATCTTCTCGATCTGAGATATATCATCTTCATCGATCTTGCCATCATAATTGGCATCGGTCAAGTTGTTAGATGGCTTTTTGCCCGCGATGACCTCCAATATATTTCCATGTTATCACCTTATAGTCTAGTATCAATAAATAATATTCTTAGGTGACAAATTTAGATCAATTATAGCTTTTGGCTGCATAATTAGGTTCTCAACAGCTTTGATGTAGGGGAGTTGGTCCATTCTCGCCTAAAGGCATAGTATTACTAAAATCAATAGGTTTATTAACCTGTAATATTGTAACAGAGTAGATAGCGACGGTACCTCCTTTACCACTCTGCCGATCGCCCGGTTTCCGGCCTCTGCCAGGGCCGGACTCCTCTTCTAAATAGCTGTGAAAATTATAGGCAGGAGACAGCAAACTATGACCTCGCTGAAGATCACAGATATAAGAAAAAGCTGCTGTGATAGGGGATTTGATCTTGTCACCGCTGTGCTGCTCAACGGAATCGCTCCAGATGCCGCCGCTGTGAGGCGTGTTGATGAGATGAGAATGCTGGTTATGGAGAGTGCAACTGCACAAAAGGAGATTCCCGCAATTGGAATATGCTGCGGGGACCAGTATATCCGCTGGAGAGCAAGGCTGGATCATGGACTGACGGTGGGCGAGGTGGTAAGTCTTGATGGCTCGCAGTGATTGGCGACTTTTGTGATAATTCCATCTCTCTAAAGACATAAAGAAATCAGATAAAACTCAAGTCTCCTATACCATATTCAGCCAAATTTGAAACCCATTTGTAACAATAAATACAAAATAAATTTGGAATTTCTTACTTTTTAATATAACGTAAACCTATATATACGTCGGAGATGCGCTAACAGAAAGGCGATGATATGCATCATTTGAAGAGAAGGACCATACCATTTACATCCATTGTAGGGCAGGAAGACATGAGATTTGCCCTGATTCTGAATGCCATCAAT
>JAXDAR010000230.1:0-15288 GCA_034679645.1 Methanothrix sp.
GCCACACAGGGCATATACATGGCCAGGACCACAGCCGCCACAACGTACTGCACCGGAGACATATCCAGAGGTGCGAACATGCCTATCCCGACATCCTTCCTCAGAAATCCGATGATCAATGCGGTGGCAGCATCGCTGGGAAGGCCGAGCAGCCCGGATACAACCGGCCTCAGCTCCTCGCCGATCAGATGCATCAGTCCAGTCAGATAAAAGAAGTTCATGATAATCATGCC
Organism: Methanothrix sp.; assembly: GCA_034679645.1. Lineage (GTDB taxonomy): Archaea > Halobacteriota > Methanosarcinia > Methanotrichales > Methanotrichaceae > Methanothrix. The sequence continues at coordinate 234 of JAXDAR010000230.1, forward strand.
CACGCCGATATAAGGCACAGCTTCCTTCAGGAATTCTCGCACCCGAATGAAGGTCTTCTTCAGGAGAGCCTTTGAATTAGGCATGCGGTAGGGCGGGATCTCCAGGAAGATCTCCGGCGACTCCCCGCCGATGAACCGGTGGAGAAGGTAGCCCATGACCACAAAAGTGAGAAATAAGGTGGCATAGACTGTAAAGATATACCTCAGGCCATAAGGAGCGAGGATGCCGAATATCATGGCGCTCTGAGAGGCACAGGGAATGGCCATGGTCATCAGAGTGGCAGCCAGATATCTCTGCTTGGCCGATTCCAGTATTCTGACCGAGAGAACGGCAGGAACGCTGCAGCCCATACCAAGCACACAGGGCAGGATGGCAGCGCCATGCAGGCCTATCCGGTGCATGAAGGCATCCAGGATGACGCTAAGCCTGGGCAGGTAGCCTATATCCTCCAGGATGCCCAGCAGCAGATAAAAAGGAATCAAGAAAGGCAGGACTATACCCAGAGGGATGTACAGGCCGGTGGTCAGTATTCCAAAGGACTTCAATAGCTCCGGACTGCTGCCAACCAGAATCTCTCTTAAGAGCTGTGAGCTGATGTATTGATGCACCAATTCGGTGATGAAGTCCGAGTACGCGATGAAAATTGGATCGGTGACCTTCAGTTGCAGCGTCTCCCCTATCTCGATAATCAGGCTGAAGGAGAGATACAGAAGCAGGATGGCAATAGGAATGCCTGTGAGGGGTTTGAGAGATATGTCCTCCAGCCGGTCAAGAAGGGATGGGTGTCGGTGTAAGACTTTCTGGCTCCTCTCAGCTATCTCCCCAATCCGCGCCCAGCGCTGATCAGAGGACTCAAACTGCACCGGCTGAGGTGTCTTCGCCTTTCCTATGGCCTCCACCAGATCGTAGATCCCCTGGCCGCTTACCGCCACTGTGGGCACCACGTCCACCCCCAGCTCCTCTGCCAGGATATTGGTGTCGATCTCGATTCCCTTGCGGGTGGCCACGTCCCAGAGGTTGAGGGCAACCACAGTGGGTATGCCTCTTTCCAGGATCTGCAGGGTCAGGTTAAGGTTTCTCTCCAGATTAGTGGAGTCAATCACATTCACCACCACGTCTGCTCCCTGCGCCAGGATCTGGCCGGTCACCTCCTCCACCTTGGAGGTGGGATCAAGAGAATAGACGCCCGGCGGGTCTATGAGGGTGGCCATCTTATCACCCAGCTTCATTCGACCTTCTGTATACTCGATCGTGGTGCCGGGGTAGTTGGCCGAGACTACCTCGATTCCAGTTAGCCGGGAAAAGATCACACTCTTTCCCACATTGGGATTTCCCATCAGGAGGATCTTCATGAATTGTCGCTCCCATTCGTTTGTATTTTTTTCATTATATTGGCTTTCGGGCCTCATCCTGGCTCATTCTAATTGGTGATCCATCTACAACCAGCTATTATAAAAACCTGGTTTGCCACCGGAAAGATGCCAGCATGAGAACTCGCCTTAAACGCAAAGTTCAAATACTATAAACGCTCATCATTCTTAAAAAAATTAGTGAGATATATCAATGAATCCGGATCATTCACCTTCTTATAGGCCAGATCCGATAAAACGAAACTGCTGTCCGAAATTTTGAAGAAATAAGGGAGGAAGCAAATGCCGATGACGATGTTGATACCGATTGGAGTCATAATGTTGAGCGGTGCAGTGGGGGGAATAGTGAATGCGCTGGTGAGCGATAACGGCTTCATCAAGCCCAGTGAGGAGAGCGCAGGGGAGGTCACCATCATCCGCCCCGGTTTTGCCGGCAACATCCTCCTGGGAGCGGTTGCCGCCTTCGTCTCCTGGGGCCTTTATGGAGCCTTTGCCGATGCCGTATTATTTGGCACGGTCGCCGGAATAGGAACTGAAGAGATCTCTGTCTCCATATCATCCATAGCCGGCGCTCTATTGGTGGGGATAGGAGGAGCCCGCTGGCTGACCAATGAGGTGGACAAGAAGCTGCTCCGCACCGCCGCCACTGCTGCCGCCGCCTCCAAGGCCAACTTCGAGGAATCCCGCAAGATCGCCATAGCCACCCCTGCCCAGGCATTCAATATCGCCAAGAAGATGTACCAGAACGAATAATGCCGGCCCAAATGGGTCATTACGATCACAGAGCGCATGCAGGCAATGCAGGCGATGTCTGGAAGCATTTCATGCTGCTGGAGGTGGCAGATTGCCTCCTCACCCCCGATAGCAGCCTGGTTTATGCAGAAAGCCATGTGGGACGCCCCAAGTATGCCTTAGAGCCATCTGGTGATTGGGAGAGCGGAATCGGTAGAATCTGGCCGGCTCTGTCTCTCCTAAAAAATTTTCCCTATTTCGATATTCTGGCGGAATCGAATTCCTTCCAGCCATCCCGGCCTTCGCATATAAAATATTATCCTGGATCCGCCCTGCTGGTGGCAAAGCTGGCCCAGAGAAAGAAAGCAGCTATTAAGATGGAGATCTGGGATAATGATCCCGCAGTAGGAGAGGACTGGAATAAAATTCTTGATCTGGAATGCATTGACCACGAATGCCTCAACTATGAATGTATTGATCGTTCTTCTATATCTTTTCATCTTGGAGACGGATTTTCCGGGATCGCGTCCCTGTTGAAGAGAGCGCCTCCCGGCCTTCTATTAATCGATCCTCCATTCACCTCCCCCGAAGAAAGGAGAGCGGCAGAGGAGCTCTATTGCACGGCCAGAGATTCGGGCTGGACGGTATTATGCTGGCATATGAAAGACTCCATCAGAGCATCAAAGCCCGATTATCCAACCGAATTTCCCCTTCAATTTTCCCAGATTGGGCTCGAATATGCTGGCGCCGCTGGCTGTAGCATACGAGCTGCATCTCCAAGAAGATTAGTCCATGACCACCTCTCCAAAAGGGTGGGCTCTTTTCTGCAAATAATAAATGAGGTCATGCGATCCGGCAACTTCTGTCGCTATTGAAGATATGATGTAAATGCCATGAATCATATTCTCCCGTCTATCTGCTTCATCGAAATAATTATAACATATACCAGCAGCCAAAAATATGCAATATCAAGATTGTGCTATCACTCAGGAGCTCGAAATGCAGGAATCATTCAACCCGGAATCATATGATAAAATCGCCTTTTGGAAGGATATAAGGGATAAATGGCCTGGAAAGTTCAGGGATCAGGAGCGCTTCATCTTCCAGGAAATTCGCCCTGGTAAAAGGATATTCGTGGGAACAGGTTGCGGCGAACCACAGCATCTGGTGGGATCTCTCCTTGACTTTGTGAAAGATCAGCCCAAAGCCTTCCTGGATGCCGAGCTGATAAACATCGTCACCCTCGGGGTAGCGCCGTATACGGACGAAAAGTTCCAGAGCAACTTCCGCCTGAACTCCTTTTTCATTGGCGACCATACCAGAAAGGCCGTCAACCGGGGAGAGGCTGACTATACCCCCATCTTCCTCTCCAACCTTCCCCAGTTGATTCGATCGGAGAGAATACCCCTGGACGTGGCTCTCATTCAAACCACCCTGCCGGACAGGGAGGGCAAACTGAACCTTGGAGTGAGCGTGGATATCGTCCGCACAGCAGTGGAGAAAGCAGGACTGGTAATCGCCCAGCCCAACTCTCATATGCCTGCAGTCAACGGCGATGGCTGGATCGGGATGGACGATGTGGACTTTATCATTCCCTGGGATGAGCCCCTCCTGGAGTACATTGAGGATGTGCCGGGGGAGGTCGCCCAGAGGATCGGAAAGTATGTGGCCAGGATTGTGGAAGACGGCTCCACCATCCAGGTGGGATACGGCAGCATCCCCAATGCCATCGTCTCCAGCCTGAAGAATAAAAAGCATCTGGGAGTGCATTCAGAGCTGTTGAGCGATGGCATAGCCGGGCTCATAAGGGACGGAGTGGTGGACAACAGCAACAAGAGCATCAATCCAGGAAAGACAATCGCCACCTTCTGCATGGGCCGTCGGTCGACATATGATTTCCTGCGAGACAACGACAGCATAGAGTTCAGGACCATCGACTACACCAACAGCCCCCTGATCATCGCCCAGAACAGGAAGATGATCGCCATAAACAGCGCCCTGGAGATCGATCTCACCGGCCAGGCAACGGCCGAGTCTCTGGGCCACAGCTTTTACAGCGGCATCGGCGGACAGGCTGATTTCATGCGCGGCACGGCGATAGCACCGGGAGGAAAGACCATCCTCGCTCTGCCCTCCACCGCCCTGATCACCAGCGAGGATTCCTCAGATAGTGGAGCCTCTCAGGAGGGGGGGAGAGTCTCCCGAATAGTTCCTTTCCTCAGGGAAGGGGCAGGGGTCACACTGACCCGTGGTGATATACATTATGTGGTAACTGAGTACGGTATCGCCTATCTGCATGGAAAGAGCATCAGAGAGAGGGCCATGGCTTTAATCGCCATCGCCCATCCCATATTCCGCCTCTGGCTGATCGAGGAGGCGAAGAGGATGCATCTGATCTATCCGGACCAGGCTTTCATTCCCGGAGCGCAGGGCGAGTATCCAGAGGAGCTGGAGGCCTGGAGGACAACCAGGACGGGTCTGGGAATCCTGTTGCGGCCGGTGAAGATCAGCGATGAGCCCCTGCTCAAGGACTTATTCTACTCCCTGTCAGACGAGAGCATGTATCAGAGGTTCATCTCCGCCCGGAGGGATATTCCCCACCAGGAGCTTCAGAAGTTTGCTGCAGTGGACTACTTCCAGAAGATGGTGCTGGTGGCGGTAAGAGAAGAGGACGGCATGGAGTCAATCTGCGGAATTGGCCAGTATGGCATCAACAGCGACATGTTCACTGCAGATGTGGCTTTGGTGGTGAGGGACGACTGCCAGAACCATGGAATCGGAGGCGAGCTGCTGGCATATCTGACATACCTCGCGAAAAGGCAGGGACTCCTCGGATTCACTGCTGAGGTCCTGGCAGGAAACGATCCCGTGTTCCATCTCTTCAAAAAAATGGGATTTATCGTTAGCAAGAGAAGCGATTCAGGGGTCTATGAGCTGGTGGCCATGTTCCCCTGATGTATTTCCTGCCGATAGGAATGGACCTGTGAGGATCTTCATAAGGTCCATACAAAACATACTTTTTTACCCCATGAGAACAATTGAAATATATCGATCCATATAGTCGATAGATAGTTGAATCAAAGGGGAGTGTGAGAACATATTAAAATCGAGGTGAAGTGGATGAAAAGAACTATTTTTCTAAGCATGATGAGCATTTTTGTTCTCCTCATGGCGATATCTGCAAATGTCCAGGCGGGGAGCGTTGGCCGGAGCTATACGGACAGTCAGTATGCGAATGCTCCGTATCTATCAGAGGATCAATACTATGTCGATGGAAGCCTGGATCAATATTCCGGATTCGATGGCGATAACGCTGAGACCGGTTCAGGCAATAAGATGAGCACAGTCTACCAGGTCGATGCTCCTTCCGGCGCACCTATTCCGATCGCCCCCGGCAGCCCGGATATCCTGGGGCTGAATATACCTGCAGAATCAGCGGTAATTGACTACAGAGAAGCTCCCGGCTCTTTGGAGGCTGAGGACTCGCTTATCGCGGCAATTGATTTCGCTCCGACCGATTTCGCAGCAACTGGCACTGATGGAAACTATAATGCTGCACCGGCCACCTCTTTAGGCCAGCAGAGAAGAGGAACCTCAAGCATCGAGTACACCTATCCCACCAGCAGCAAAGCAGTGGTCTTGGAAGGAGTGAAAGGGAAAAATAAGCTTTATGTAGGCTATGTTCCCCAGACGACAGGGGGCTGCAGGCTGTTCGGCTGGCAGCCCATGTGGCTGCAGGTCTCCTCCTCCGGCCCGGTCTGGTTTTATGAGTGGTACCCCAATGGCGAGTTGAGGGTGAATTACCTTGGCTATTCTTCTGCCGGATGGAACAAGAAGTGGTTGTATGGAGATGTTCCGGGCTGGCATATCCTCCAGTACTACTGCAATGGATGGAGCAACTACATCTACATCTATGTTTTCGGCAGCCACTGGGGCGATCAGGGACCCACCACCCCGACACCGGCCAGCGGAACAGCCGCTGTGACCCTCAGGTCGAGCTGGCTTTTAGGATACGATGTATACCTTGATGGAGATTATATCGGCACAGAAGGATTCGGAAAGGACCTGTACGATGGAATCTACCGGTTTAATGTGCCAGGGGATATGTGGCATACGATAGTGATCACAAAGGATGGTAAGAGCTATTGGGAGTCGGGAACCTTCTTGAGCGGAGCAGCATATCGGTTTACCCTCTGATTAGGACAATATATATTTTTTTAAAGATCCTTTTTATCCTCCTGGGCGGCAAAGATCCAGTTCCCTATGGATGATCCCCTATGGATAATAGCATATTTCTCCTCGGCATGGTGATCGCCGCCAACCTTGTCCTCTTTATAAGCAACCGCATAAGGCTGGATCTTGTCGCCATCATCGCCTGTCTCGCTTTAGCCTGGCTGGGTCTCATCAGTCCGCTGGAGGCCATCTCCGGCTTCTGCTCAAATGCAGTAGTGGCAATGGCATCAGTGATGATCCTAGGATATGGGATAGAGAGAACCGGGATTACATCCAGCCTGGCCAGCATCATCATGAGATATGCCGGGACTGACAAGAGGAGGATTATCACCACCGTCTCCATGACCGTAGGCCTGCTATTCCCTGACACCTGAGATATCAGAGAAGATTGATGCTTGAATCATTCCCCGTTAGAGAGACCTAAAAATGAAAAACGAATCGCATTACTCGGACAGGCAGCAACGCAACCGCCACATAGTATGCACTCGGTATTCTCCATGCGCCCTTGCTCAACCATGGTGCCGACGTCCAGTCCCATGGGGCACTCCTTTGAACATCTCCCGCAATCAGTGCACCGGTCTGAATCAGCAGTCAGGCGCAGGGCCGGCCAGCCGACCAGATTCCGAATCCTCCTCCCGATAATTGGCATTACCGCAATGGGGCAAAAATAATGACAGAAACCGCGTCTTCCTGCCAGTATGGCAAACAGGGTTATGAAGGCGATCTGAACCAGGTATATCACATACGCCCCTTCTCCTGCGATGGAGATTCCGTGGTAGGTGTTATAGAAAAAGTCTACTGTATTCAATCCCCCGGAAGAATTAATTGCATAGATAAGAGGAATAAGAATTATCCATAAGAATGCAACATACTTAAGCCAATTGAGTATACCCATATGGACATTTTTATTATTTATTTGAAAGTAAATTTCTTGAAGACCGCCTGCCGGGCAGAGCCAGCCGCACCAGAGTCGCCCCAAAAATAGCGAACTGGCAAAGATCAGGATGAAGAGGATCATGCCTCCGGATACGATCGCCCTGGAGGCCGCTTCAATTATTATCGGACAGGATATGTAGGCAAATGTAACCGGCATCAGGACAAACGATATGATGATCAATGCCATTCTGGCCCTTTGAAAGTCCACAAGTTTTTCCATGCCAAATCCCGTATATCACTTATGATATTTAATAGATGCTCTTCACGCCTAAAGAGCATATAACAAATGCCCTGCCAAAATCCTCATTACCCATTCGTCATCCCATGAGAAGCTCGTAGTTGGTGAGAATACTCCTTGGCCTATCATCCAGCTTGACCTATGATCCTTGCAGTGGCCATATGTGGATCTCGGCTCAGCGTAATTACTGTATATTGGCCTGATGAAGAGTGTTGGGAAGATTGCAGAACGAGGAGATCATGATGAGTTCAGATATATGTGCCCTTTGTGGTGGCAAATTGCATGAGGGAGTAACAGAGCTGGTAATGAAGATCGGAGACGAAGTATTGTCATAAAAAAAGTACCAGGTCTCGTATGCATTTGCTGTGGGGAAGCCTATGTGACGCCTGAGGTATCTGAGAAAATTAATGAGGTAACTGGAGAGTTCCGTGCAGGAAGGCTTCTGGCGCGCCACTTGCTGCAGGCGAAATCGAGCTTGAGATAAATGCTTGAATCGACAAGAAGAGCGCCAAGATCGAAGCTACCTGTTTAATGATTCATTATCCCGAAAGATGAACATGGGTATGCCCCGCATCGTGGTCATGCAGGTGCTCATGCACTGTCTTGCCGTGAATATGCATATGCTCATGCACCAGATTGGATTCCATGAGTAGCTCGTAATCGGAGAGGACATTCCTTGGCTTGTCATCCAGCTTTATCCTGTGGTCCTCGCCTATAACAATGGACCTCTTGCTGATCATCTCCATTATCTCCAGGTCGTGGGTGGCGGTGATAATGGTCTTGCTGGCGTGGGACAGTTCATGCAGCAGCTCGACCAGCCACAGTTGAGTCCTGGGGTCAAGGCCGGCAGAGGGCTCGTCCAATAGCAGCACATCTGGATTGTTCACCAGGACGGTGGCAATGCAGACCTTCTTTTTCTCTCCCCCGCTCAGCGTGTGAGGGGCTCTGTCCCGGAGCTTTGAGATCTGCATCATCTCCATGATCTCCTCCACCCTCGCCTTCACCTCCTCTGGAGGTAAATTGAGCTGTAGGGGCCCGAATGCGATCTCCTCGAAGACGGTAGAGGAGAAAAGCTGGATGTCGGAGTTCTGGAAGACGAATCCCACCTTTGTCCGGAAGTAGGTCCGGAATTCATTATCCTTAATGGAGTCGAAGATCTCCTCATTCACCGGATGGTTGAAGGCGGAGAATTGGCCGGAGGTCGGATAAACCAGGCCGTTCAAAAGGGCCAGGAGCGTAGACTTGCCGCTACCGTTAGAGCCAATTATGGTGACCTGCTCTCCCCGGCAGATCTGGAGATTAATGTCCCTCAGGGCCTCGATCTTTCCCAGGTAGGAATAGGAGACATTCCTCAGCTCGAAGATGGTCTCTGTATCGTTTTGCCTCTTTTCCTTCATTTCTTCAGCCATTTCCCGGTCCATTTCCCTCTGCCCTTCCATAGCCCAAACCCTATACCTATAACCTATACCCTATATCTATAATCGGATGATGTCCTGTGAGATCAGCACCAGCACAAAGCTAAGAGATATAGCTGTTGCCCCGGCGATATAGTCCCTACTCCTGAATTTGAACTCTTGCATGATATGCACCTCGCCGGTGAAACCGCGGGAGGTCATGGCCATATGCACCTTCTCGCTCATGTCCAGGGACCTGATCAGGGTGTAGCCCATCCTCCCTCCAACCCACTTCTGCTCATCCAGAAGGCCTCCTGACCGAATGGTCCTCGCCTTCTTGGCGATATACATCTCTCTTACCAGCTCCATCAGGAGAAAGATGTACCGGTAAGCCATCTCCAGGGTGAGGACATACAGCTTTGGAACGCCCACCGATCTCAGGGACTTGAAAAGGACCTGCTTGGGGGTGGTGATGAACAGCAAGACCACTGCTGAAACGCAGGCCGCCACCCTCATAGTGAAGATCACTGCCGCTGCCGTCCCCTGACGGGTTATGTAGATTGATTCCGGAAGGGAGAACGGCCCCAGGTGGGCTCCTGGTCCCAGGTATGCCAGTTGAAGGAGAGGATCGCCAGGAATGAAGATGTTGAAGATCATGGGCAGGGCGATGATACCAGCAAATACGGGAATAAAGAGCCACACTCGTTTGATAAAAAAGAGCACATTTATTTTGCTCAGATATGCGAAGACCAATGTGAGTAGATAGATGAATACCAGGACCTTTAGATCTCCAATCAGGCTGGTCGCGAACACGATAGCCAGAATGGAGATCAGCTTCGCCCTTGGGTCGAGGCTCTGCAGAATGCCGGGCAGGCGGGAGCTGGCCTCAGAGATGAAGGCCTCTTCCATGAAGGCAAATATTCCGTCTATCGTCTTTCCCACAAAACCCTTCTTGCCGTGAGGTATCTGGGAAAACTGACGGGGTCCTGTCTCTGCTTCTTTCATCCAGTCCGGTATCATATTCTCCTTTTAGAATCGTCCTCTTTTGTCTGTTTTTAGTCGAGATCTCAGGGGATACTAATCCTTTGCGATCCTCTTTCCCAGCAGATACAGGAGTCCCCCTCCAATGGCAACGCCAATTATTGCGGAGAGAATGTAGGCTATAGACGCTGCGGTCATCGATTCGCCCATCCCGGGCAGGGCATAATCGGGCATTGGCGCGCTCCAGAGGGATGATAGCCCCTCCAATCCTTCGGGCACATATCCCAGCTTCTCTTTCAGCTCCTCATTTCCCCATTCGCCAAAGGTCTCACCAATGGCCAGGAGGCCCAGCGGTGCCAGAATGATGAGCGCTACCAGGCCGATGAACAGGTTCCTTGTGGTCTTGTCCATGCTTTGATCACCTTTTTGCTATTTTCTCACCCTTTCGTTCTTTCCTCAGGCTGTTCCCGCCCTTCCCATTTTTATCCTCTCTCTGGCAGAGGGCTCCCCATAAAGCAGGGTGGCATCGGTGTTTTGAATATAGGCAAATATCAAGGCCGTGACCAGAGCCTCCAGAATGGAGAATCCGAGTACATGCTCCAGAACCATAGCAGGGACAGTGACGCTCAGTGGATAGGGCATATAGATAGGAACTCCTTCTGCAGTCTGATGGAGGAGTGGCTGGATTCCAAACATTATCCCGGTCAGGGTCGCAGCCAGGGTGAGGGAGATATATCCCGCAATTGCTGCCGCAAAGACTCTCCGTGAGGATGTAATATCGGTGTTTCCGCTCACTATCCTGTAGACGTAATAGGCAGAGAAGGGCATCACCACCGCCATATTGAAGCAGTTGGCAGCAATGGCTGTGATCCCGCCGTCGCCGAATATCAGAGCCTGCAATACCAGGGCTACGGTCACCGATATCACTGCCGCCCAGGGGCCCAGGACTATGCCGACTATCGCTGCTCCAACGGCATGGCCGGTGCTGCCGCCTGGTATGGGGAGATTGAACATCATGATCACAAAGGAAAATGCTGCCGAGAGCGCCAGCAGCGGAACTTGCTTTGACCTCAGTTCCTCGCTCAGCCGCCTTCCGGCATAGATCCAGATAGGGATCATTATTATCCATAATGCACCGTAGGTATAAGGCCCGAGATAGCCATCAGGAATGTGCATAAATTCACCTGAAAAACTGATTATTCTTTGATTATAAGAAGATATCGCATTTGCATATTATGTATGAAATTTTTGCATTTATTATCATAGGATACTCTCAGAAATTGATTAATGAAATCATTATTCAGACAATCCATTAGATCAAATAATAGATCGATTTCAGCTATTACAAGCGCGCACTTGATAAACCGGCAGCGCATTCACTACCTAAAAGATGAACGAGATTTCCACGAGAAAAGGAATACTGTTTCTGATCGCACTGATGGTGGCCATTCTATCCACCACTGCCTCCTCTTCGGAGTTCGATGAGCCGGAGGAGGGGATATCTAACGCCACTTATGGACTCAATATCTCTGAATCCATAAATGACACTGGCGAGAACACTGTCCCTGCAATGTATAATGATTCTGCAATTGACAACGGCACTGCGGCCTTTAATGGCCCGGCAGATGAAGAGTTCAACGGCACAGTGTACCGCCTGGGCGAGATAACCATTGAGGTGACAGTGCCGGTCAATGCCAGCCGTCTTAATCTCACCCTGCCGGAGAATGTAGAAAATATCACCCTTTATGACGAATACGGAAGAACAGTCGCCATAAACAGCAGCCAAAGGTTCTGGCAGGGAGAATACATCTATAACTTGAACTTTGAAAGGCACGTCAAAGGAAGGCTGGTCTATAATCTGACGGCACAGGGGCAGCAATTTCTGATATCTCCAAGGGATAAAGGCCCGGTGAGGGTGATACTCCCCGATGGCTATACCACCGGAGACCGCTTGCTGGGAATAGCCTGGCCTCCTCCCGACGTGATTGCAGTGGTAGAAGGAAAAAATGCTCTTACCTGGAATAATACCACTTCAGTATCATATATCGAGATAAACTACTATCGAGAGAATGCCCTGGCAGCTTTAGCGATCATCATATCCATCCTCGCCCTGGCGGCAATTGCCCTGCTCGTAGAATACTATTTCAGCATCAGAAAGCTGAGGGCATTGAGGATAAAGGAAGAAGAAGAGGCGATGAAAAGGACTTAATTATGAGGAGGGTGCGATGAGCAAAACAATTACCATCTGCGATGGTGTCTATGCGATAGGAGGGCCGGATCTCTCCCGTTCCGAGGATGCCTTTGTCTATCTTATCGATGCGAAGAGCTGCCTGGTTCTAATCGATGCCGGCGTGGGATATGGAAACAATAAGATAGAAAAGAATATTCGATCTCTGGGTTTAGAGCCGGCACAGGTCTGGCATGTCATCGCCACCCACTGCCACATCGATCATATCGGCGGACTTCACCTCTGGTGGGATAAGTACGGTAGCAAGATCATCGCCCATGAGCTGGACCGGGCGGGAATTGAGGGCGAGAACAATGAGCTGACCGCCGCCGACATGTACGGAATAAACTACAGCCCGGTTAAAGTGGATACCGTTCTCGGGGGAGAGAGCAATCAGCTCCGCCTGGGGGAGTTGGATTTCAAATTCCTTCACACCCCGGGGCACACGCCGGGAAGCATATCGGTTTATATCGATACCCCTGAGGGCAGGGTCCTCTTCGGCCAGGACATTCACGGCCCATTCTCCCCCTCCTGGGGCTCTAACATCGGGGAGTGGAGAAGATCCATGGGAAAGCTCATCGAGCTTGAGGCCGATTTTCTCTGCGAGGGGCATGCCGGGATCTACCGGGGAGCCGAGATCAGGGATTACATCGAGGGCTACCTGAGAAGATATGGCTCTGGGCTCTAGCTCAGAGAAATCCTTCTTTAGATTTATTTTATCATTACTATGTGAAAGGCCCCATACAAAATCGTATGTCTTTTGCCAGCAATTCAGCGATAGTATTATGATATATGTTGAGAAGAGATAGCTGCATAAAAAGATCCTGAGGCGAGATGAGATGGATAGGGACGCGCTGATCAAACTGCTGGAACTGAACCTGGGCATTGCCGCTGCCAACATAATTGTCTTCTCGCCGGGATTGCTTGGTGTGAGTATCATCGGGGGCGAGGCACTGGAGGCAGCCTTTGGCAGTGCATTTCTCGTCTTGAGCGGCTCCGGGCTGCTTTACGGCAACTACAAGCTCCTTTCTCGCCCGGAAGAGGTCATTCCGATAGGCCCTAAGAGCACAAAAGAGGATTATGTAGAAGCTCTGAATGATCACCGGGGGCTCAAAACATTCGAGAGAAACATCGACCTACTGCTCGATCAGATTGAACGGCTGCAGAAGAAGAATAAGACCATCCGGGAAATACTTTTGCAGATCTTCAGCGCCTCGGAGATCAGCTACCAGAAGTTCGATGCAGTTATATCAGAGGTTGAGAATATATTTTTCAAAAATATTCGCAGCATCATAAATAAACTTAATGCATTCGATGAGGATGACTACGTTTTTATTAGAAAGCAACGCGATGCAGGGGCCTTCTCTGAGGAAATTATGGCGGAAAAACTTAAGGTATATGACGAATATATAACTTTTATTAAGGATGCAACTGAGGACAACGAAGAGATCCTGCTCAAGCTGGATAAATTGTTGCTGGAGATCTCTGGATTAAACTGCATCGAGAGCGGTGAGCTGGAACAGATGGCCGGCATGATAGAGATCGATACGCTGATCAAACAGGCAAAATTATATAAAAATTAAGGATTCAGGGGAGGGTGAATAGCATGCTGGATGAGAAGAACAAGAATATGATTTTGAAGATATTGGGATTAGCAGTTGTCGTGTTTCTTTTGGTATATATCGGGACTATTATTACTGGCAACGGCGGAGAAAAATCTCTGGATGATATGGTCAAAGAGATTGGTCCGACTGTGCTGCCGCCAACCAAGGGTCTGGTCGATATTTCCGGCGTAGACATCGCCGATACCTTGCCTGATATTTCCAAATATCCGCCACAGGTTGACAGCGGCACATCCAGCTATATCGAGATATTCTCCTCAACAGAGAAAGCAGGCAGCGGCACCGATGGCTGGCTGACAGAGGTGGCAAGAGACTTCAATAATGCGAAGATAATGATCGACGGCAAGCAGGCGTCTGTCAGGCTCAGAGGAATTGCCTCCGGCCAGGCTGCCGATTACATCACCTCCGGAAAATATTTGCCGGATGCTTTTACCCCTTCCAATGTGCTCTGGGGAGAGATGCTGATCTCCCGGGGTGTAAATGCCCGGTTGGTACAGGATAGACTGGCAGGAAATGTGGCCGGAATTCTGATCACCAAATCCAAAAAGGAGGAGCTGGAAGCAAAATACGGGGCCGTGGATATCAGCACAGTCATTGATGCCGTGGCGAAAAACGAGCTGCAGATGGGTTACACCAATCCCTTCGCCAGTTCAACCGGGCTGAACTTCTTGATCTCGACGCTACAGACTATTGATGCCGGCAATCCATTAAGCAATAGAGCAATAGCGGGATTTGACCGCTTCCAGGCCAATGTCCCTGTGGTCGCTTATACCACTTTGCCAATGAGAGAAGCGGCCAAATCGGGTGTTCTGGATGCTTTTGTCCTGGAATACCAGACCTATGTCAATACGCCGGATATCAGGTCTTATGAGTTTATTCCCTTTGGGGTAAGACACGACAGCCCGGTTTATGCGATCGGCGAGCTATCTGTTCAGAAGGAGAAAATCCTGGATGAATTCATAGCATTCTCTCAGCAGGAGAAGTACCAGATCCTGGCCACAAAATATGGTTTCAATGGTCTTGATGAATATCAGTCCGAATTTGTTCCCGCCAGCGGCGACGTTCTCATCCAGGCTCAGAAGCTTTGGAAAGAAAAGAAAAATGCCGATATCTGTGCAGTCTTCGTGGCCGATGTATCCGGCAGCATGGACGGCGAGCCGCTAAATAATCTGAAGAAATCGTTGCTTGAGGGCCAAAAATACATCGGCAAGGACAATCTGATCGGCCTGGTATCATACTCTGACGGTGTGTATATTAATTTGCCAATCTCCAGGTTCGAATTGAACAACAGATCTTATTTTGTGGGAGCAGTTCAGGGATT
>JAXDAR010000231.1:0-25738 GCA_034679645.1 Methanothrix sp.
GAGTAGCCTTTTATATCATTAGTACACTAATAAGCACATAGAGCTATTCACGGAGATTTGGCCAATGGAGACAGAGATTCCAGTGCGAGATATCATGACCCGGCCGGTGATCACCGCAGATGCCGACCTTGATGTATTGAGCGCTGCCAGGAGGATGGGCTCGGCCAATGTGGGGAGTCTGATAATTGTATCTGCGGATATGCCCACAGGCATTCTAACAGAGAGGGACCTGGTGAGGAAGGTCATAGCCCAGGGGGTCGATCCCAGAAATCTAAAGGTGAGAGAGATCATGAGCTCGCCGGTGACTGCAATCGAGCCCGATGCGAGCTTGCGGGATGCGGCCGCTCTGATGCTCCGCGCGGGGGTGAAAAGGCTGCCTGTGATTCTTAAAGGAAAGCTCGTGGGCATAATCACTGACACCGACCTGGTTTCGGGCTCCTCAGTGGGATTGAATGATATCTTGAGTGATCTATTGGAGATGCACCGGGAGAGCATTCACTTTGAGCAGCCACGCGGGGCAGTGAGCGGAATTTGTGAGCTCTGCGGCCAGCTCTCAGATAATCTGGAAAACGTGAATGGCGAGTTGCTCTGCTGGAGCTGCAGGGACGGGAATCGATAGATTTAGCAAGATTGCGATATGGCGAAATGCGATATGGCAATTGCGGAACAGCAGGGGAGTTAAAATGCTAGTCGAAGACATTTTCTCTAGAGATCCTCTCTATGTGGAGGACTCCACCTATCTGACCAGGGCACGCCAGTTGATCAGAGACAATCATGTACGCGGGCTGCCAGTTGTGGATAGCGGCAACAGGATTTTGGGGGTCATAACCTCACAGGACGCACTCCGGGTAACCTCAACCAGATCAAACGTTACGGTCTCTGGATTCATAACACAGGTACCCACAGTGACCGGTGATATCGATGTGTTTGATGCGGCAAGGCTCATGCTTAAAGAGAAGAGCAACTTGCTTCCGGTGGTCGAATCCCGGGACAATCAGACCCTCAGAGGTGTTGTAACCATAATAGACATATTCAGGCATTTAGATATCTCTAAAGTTCCCAAGAAGCAGATCGGCGATATAATGAGCACCAATGTGATGACTGCTCGCCTGGATGAGCCGGTGACCAAGGTCTGGGAGCGGATGGTGAGCCAGGATTTTACCGGTCTGCCCATGGTGAGGGAGGACAAACCCATAGGAATGATCACCAGGTTCGATATTCTGAAGAGAGGCTGGTCCAGGATCAGCAAAGAGAGCGAGACCAGACCGACTGAATCGATGCAGTTGCCGGCGGAAAAGTTGATGAGTTCTCCCCTCTACAGCCTCAAGCCGACGGCCGGCGTCGCCGAAGCCATAGAGCTCATGCTCAAGCACGAAGTGGGCAGGGTATCGGTGGTGGACGGGGAAAGGATTTTGGGAATAGTAGACAGAAGCGATCTGATCAGATGTTACCTGGGTGAGTGAAGATGAGCAATGGTCCAACTAGTGGAAAAGAGATAACGAGGATACCGCAAAAGAATGATCGAATGCCTAGAGCCCCCGGCTCGGGGGAGAGAGGACCGCTACAGTTCGACTCCAGGCACGCTAAACATATCAGCGAGGTGCTCAGCGCCGCCTCCCCGGATGTGGTTACCGTCCCCCCCACCACCACCATCATGGGAGCGATAAAGACCATGACTTTCTATGGCTTCTCCAGGCTTCCCATCGCAGATGCCGGAACCAAAAGGCTGCTGGGCTTTGTGACGTCGGTGGATATAGTTGATTTTCTCGGCGGTGGGCTGAGACATAACCTTCTGCAGGAGAAGTATCAGGGGAATATCTTCACCGCCATAAATGCGGACATAAGGGAGATAATGAGCAGCAAGCTCATTTATGCCAGCGAGAACTCCTCGCTGCAGGACGTATTGAAGCTGATGTACGAGAGGAACGTGGGCGGCCTTCCAATAGTAGACGAGGATACCCGCATCAAGGGCATAATCACCGAGGAGGACTTCGTCCGCTCCTGCCGGGGAGTGGATACGGGCCTGATGGTTGAGTCCTTCATGAGCCCCAATGTGGTAACCGCACCCGCTCAGACCACCATTGAGAAGATGACCAGGATGATCATTCAGAAGGGCTTCCGGCGCATGCCCGTGGTCCAGGACGGTGTTCTCATGGGAATGGTCACTGCATCGGATATAATGAAATACATGGGCAGCGGTGACGCTTTCGAAAAGGTGGTTACGGGCGACATCGGCGAGGTGATGAACCAGCCCATAAAGAGCCTGATCAAGAGAAGCCTGATAACCATTGACAGGAAGATGGACCTGGGCCAAGCGGCCAGGAAAATGATGGACAACGAGATCGGATCGATGCCCGTTATGGACAGAGGTTCATTAGCAGGCATTCTGACCGAGAGAGACTTCGTGAGGGCCTTAGCTGAGAACAGAGGAATACTGCCATGATCATAAAGAAAGTCAAAGACTACATGAGCACCCCGGTAAATGTCATTGAGCGGAACGAGCCCATTCAGAGAGCCAGGAATCTGATGTTCAAGTACTCCATCGGCAGGCTGCCGGTCATGGATAATGGCACGCTGGTGGGCATAGTCACCAAATACGATATCACCAACCGTATCAGCCAGGCGGCCCCAGAATGGAGAAGAAGGCCCATAGACAAGGTGCCCATCCAGGTGGTCATGACCGAAAAGCCGATAACCATATTCCCTGACGCCACCATGCCCCAGGCAGCAGAACTTATGATTGAGAACGACATCAGCGGTCTGCCGGTGGAAAAGGACGGCGAGATTGTGGGCATGATCACCTCCCGGGATATGGTGAAGTACTTCTCCGAGCAGGATGTAACATCAACTGTGGAGGATCTGATGAGCAAGAATATCCTCTCTGTACACCGCCACCATACCATCGGGCACATACTGGATGAGATGAACGTTCAGGGGATCAGCCGCGCCCTGGTCTACGAGGACAACGAGGCACCGGTGGGCATAGTTACCCGTTCCGGTCTCACCTTCTCCCAGATCATGGGTCCCAAGGACGAGATGGAGACCAAGAACATCAAGATGACTAGAAAGGAGAGCACTGCCGGGAGAAAACAGAATCGATACATAAAAGAGATGCCTTTCGTGGCCGAGGATGTCATGACCTCGCCCGTACATTCTCTGAGCGCGGAGATCAAGGCGGTCTCTGCCAGCAAAACCCTGACAGAGAAGCATATCATAGGCATGCCAGTGATGAAGGAAAATGATGTGGTGGGCTACTTCTCAGCCGATGAGATCATAGCAGAGATTGGCAGGTGGAAGTGATGCAGGTTAAAGATATTATGACAGAGCCCGTTACCATAGATAAATCGGAACGGTTGGGCCATGCGCTGGATATCATGGAGAAGAACGATCTGCGCAGGCTCCTGGTCACCAACAAGAACAAGATAGGTGGGATAATCACCACCAGGCAGATTGCCCGCGTTCTTGGTGCCCGCAAATCCCTGGGGATGCCGGCCTCATCTCTACATGTGGCATCGGCCACATTGGACAGCGTGATCAAGGTCCTGCCGGACATGGATATGAAGGATGCCATGCTCCTCTTGCAGAAGACATCGGTGCTGGTGGCAGTGGACGGGGACAGGATCCTGGGCTGGGTCAGGCCGAGGGAGGTCCTGGAAAAGGCCACTGTGAGCGGCGTAGCTTACGATGCCATGAGGTATCCCCTCACCGCCAATCCCAACGACCGGCTGGTTCATGCCCGGCGCACCATCCTGGACAGAGATATAGGGAGGCTTCCGGTGGTGGAAGCAGGCCGGCTGGTGGGTATCATAACCGAGGGAGACGTGGCCAAGGCGCTGCGGGCCTTCAGAGATCTGAACGACACCGCCAGCAAGCAACATGCACGCATCTACAACATCCTGGTATCCGATGTGATGACCCACGATGTCAGGTACGTCTATACCGATACCCCCCTGGAAGAGGTCAAGAGGATAATTCTCACCGATAACATAGGCGGCCTGCCTGTGCTCAACCACAGAGAAGAGGTAGTGGGCATGATCACCAGGCGGTCCATACTGGATTATCTGGTGAGGACCGGATGAATCTGGAAAGGGTTGCAGAGAAACTGGGAATAACAGTAGATCGGCTGCAAAGCCTGCAGGATACAAAGATATCCGAATCGATCTGGCCCGAGCCTCAACTGCTGCGGTTTGATAAGGAGATCTCGGGAATTGAGGCCGGGACGGTAATTTTTTCCACTGGAGAGATTGTCTGGGGATATCCCAGCATCCGCCGTCCTCTGATGCTCGAAGCGGGGATAAAACGTCATTTTATCGATTCTGTGGCGGTGGAGGAGAAGATGAACGGCCACAACGTCCGCATCGCATCCATAGACGGAGATATAGTGGCCCTGACCCGAGGAGGCTTCATATGCCCCTATTCCACCGAGGTGGCGGCAAGGCTGCTGCCGGAGGAGATATTCGAGGAGCAAC
The DNA here is from genome assembly GCA_034679645.1 of Methanothrix sp. Classification (GTDB taxonomy): domain Archaea; phylum Halobacteriota; class Methanosarcinia; order Methanotrichales; family Methanotrichaceae; genus Methanothrix. The sequence goes on from JAXDAR010000231.1 coordinate 4,470, forward strand.
CCACCCTGGTCCTTTGCGCGGAGATGGTAGGGCCGGAGAATCCCTATGTATCTTCCGATGTCTATCCCACAGACAGCATTGATCTGTATCTCTTCGATCTTGCCCGGAAGAACCGGCGGGGGACCAGCGGAGTTCACAGGACCCACGAGCTGGCAGAGGAGTTCGGCCTGAAGGCCACGCCACTTTTTGGGGAGTACCCTTTAAAGACCGCTCACCAGAGGATCAAAGAGATAGTGATCAAGCTGGGGCGGCAGGGAAGGGAGGGAGTGGTGATGAAAGACCCGGAAAACAGGGTCGCTCCCCTGAAGTATACCAGCTCCGAGTCGAACTGCAGCGACCTGGAGATAGCTTTTCGCCATTACAACGATTATGCCCTGGACTTCTTCGTGTCAAGGGCGGTGCGGGAAGGATTTCAATCTGTGGAATGGGAGGAGTCAGAGGAGGAGAGAGAGAAGAGAGCCCGGCGCATTGGGGAGAGCATTCTCCTGCCCCTGACCGATACCATCAAGAGAAAGCAGCAGAAAGAGATGATCGCCCAGAGAATTCAGATCCGGGTAAAGAGCCTGGCCACAGCGCGTAGTTTCGAATATCACCTGCGTCGATGCGGGATCCGGGCGATATTCGATCCTCCTCTGCCTGAGGATGACGGCTATATCATAGGAATCACCAAGATAATTATGAGCACAAACGATAAGACTGAAGCCCTCCTGGATGGAGAGATGTGGTGAAGGCAGAGCTTATGACAGAGATTGCTGACATTGAGATGGAAGGCCATCTGATCGACTCTCAGATGCTGACAAGAGTCTTGGACAGGATCATGGACATGGGAGGGGAGTTTGAGATCAAAACCTTCCGCATAGGCGAGAAGAAGAACGATACCAGCTATGTGCAGATCACAGTCACTGGCGAGGATTCTGCTCACCTGGACCGGATACTACTGGAACTGAACGCCCTGGGAGCGCGTCTATTGGAGATGGAGGACGCCAGATCTGAGATCTCCCCCGGTGATATGGTCGTTCCAAGGGGATTTTACTCCACCACCAATCACCCCACCTATGTGCGTTATCATGGATCCTGGGTGGAGGTGGAGGCAAACCACATGGACTGCCTCATAGTTCTGCATGACGGCAGGGCGGTATGCACGCCCATCGGCCACATCAAAAAAGGAGATCGAGTGGTTATAGGGACGGCAGGAGTGAAGGTGGTCCCGCCCGAGCGCCCGAGGGAGAAGAGCTTCTTCGGATTCATGTCCAACGAGGTCTCCTCAGAGAGGCCCAGTGGAGAGCTCGTCTGCCAGCTGGCCTGTGAGATCATCAGGACCAAGAACGCCGGAGGGAAGATCGCCGTGGTCTGCGGACCGGCGCTGGTTCATACCGGTGCCGCCCCCTCCCTGGCGAAGCTCATCCGGGAGGGATATGTGGATGTCCTCCTGGCAGGGAATGCTGTTGCTGTTCATGATATAGAGCGTCAGCTCTTCGGCACCAGCCTGGGGATGGACTGCTCAGGAAATGCCATTTCCGGTGGACACAGAAACCATCTGTATGCCATAAGTGAGATCATGGCCAGCGGCTCCATCAAGAAGGCCATAGAGGAAGGCAAGCTGAAAGGAGGGATAATGTACGAGGCGATCACCAGGGGCATCGATTTCATCCTGGCGGGCTCCATTCGCGATGATGGTCCTCTTCCCGAGGTGATCACAGACACCGTCAAGGCCAAGGATGCTATGGACAGGGCCCTGAGGGGAGTAGATATGACCGTAATGCTGGGCACAATGCTCCATTCCATCGCTGTGGGCAACCTCTTGCCCTCGTATGTCAAGACCATCTGCGTGGATATCAACCCCTCCACTGTGACCAAGCTGATGGACCGGGGATCGGCCCAGGCCATAGGTCTGGTAACCGACATAGGGATATTCCTGCCCCAACTGGTCGGGGAGATAGAAAAGCAGAAGCTGATGATAGCGGAAGCAGCCTGACCGATCGCAAATCTTTTATTTGCATATGACTCTGTAGCAAGAGTTCCTGGGGCCGCCGTGGCTTAGCCCGGTTAAAGCGGCTGATTCGTAAGATGGTCCGAAAGATCAGCAGTCCATGGGTTCGAATCCCATCGGCGGCTTTTTATTTTTATATCCGGTATTCGGGAGATTTGGTCGGTGGCATATAAGCGATATATTATCGGTTTATAAGGAGTTTATAAATCTTAAATACTCATGTATATATACCCCCAGCCTGTAAGGTATAGACTGGAGATACTTGAGTATGGAGTCCACAATAAATATAGAGAACGTGGTGGCATCCACCAAGCTGGCCGAGGAGTTTGATCTTCATAAGATCGAGGCTGAGCTGGAGGGCGCTGAATACAATAAGGAGAAGTTCCCCGGCCTGGTTTACCGGGTAAAAGCTCCCAGAGCTGCCTTTCTGATATTCACCTCCGGCAAGGTGGTATGCACCGGTGCCAAGAACGTTGAGGACGTTCGCACAGTGATAACCAACATGGCCCAGACCCTCAAGTCCATTGGCTTTGAGAATATCGATCTGGAGCCCGAGATCCACGTTCAGAATATTGTGGCATCAGCCGATTTGAAGACGGACCTCAACCTCAATGCCATCGCCCTCGGCCTGGGGCTGGAGAACATCGAGTACGAGCCGGAGCAGTTTCCCGGCCTGGTATACCGCATCAAGACTCCAAAGGTGGTGGTGCTCATATTCAGCTCCGGCAAATTGGTGGTCACCGGCGGCAAGTCGCCTGAAGAGTGTGAAGAGGGAGTGAAGATCGTAAGAGAGCAGCTGGAGAATATGGGGCTCCTTTAAGCGATGATCTTCCAGATCCTGGACGCTAACTACGCCTATGATGCAGATAGAAGGCCGCTGGTACAGCTCTTCGGCACCACCGCTGAAGGGCAGAGCGTCACCGTTAAGGTAGCAGGATTCCAGCCCTATTTTTATGCCAGTGCAATAGATGGCTGCCTGGAGAGTGCAGCAGACGACCTGAGGGCCATGGGCCTGGAGGTGGAGGTGATAGAGCGCTTCGAGCCCATAGGCTATCAGAAAGAACCCAAGAAGATGCTCCGCATCACCACCGTCGATCCGAAAGAGGTGAGGAGCTTAAGGGAGAGGGTGCGCTCCCTTCCCGGCATCCGGGCGGTCTACGAGACGGACATCCTCTTCAAGAACAGGTTTCTGATCGATAAATCCCTGGGAGGGATGGGATGGGTCGAGGCGCCTGTGCCGGAATGGACCCTGAACTCGATGCAATCCAAAAGGAGTTCGCCACCGGTGGACGCCGCCTCCATCCGTCCGGTGGAGAACGAGGCCAATTCTCCCCTGCGTTTCATGAGCTTTGACATTGAGTGCCTGCCGGACCACGGTGCGATGCCCAAAGCAGAGAAATCCCCGGTAATATTGATCAGCATGGCCTTCGAGCCGGACTACCAGGGAAAAAAAGATCTGGTGCTGGTGGGAAAGGAGATCGACTGCCCCCGTCCGGACACCAGATCCTGCCGGAACGAGTACGATCTTCTCAATCAGTTTGCCGCCATAATCAGGGACTATAATCCCGATATCCTCGCCGGTTACAACTCCAATGAGTTCGATTTTCCCTATCTGCAGGAGAGGGCAAAACAGCAGCAGATCGATTTCAGAGTAGGAAGGGATGGCAGCTCCTGGTACATTAAAAAGATAGTCAACCGTAGCGATGTCTCCATCCCCGGCCGGGTGGTGGTCGACCTGCTGCCCATCATTCGCTCCTCGTTCAGCCTGAAGCAGTACACCCTGCGGAATGTGTCGACAGAGCTTCTGCATATGGAGAAGCACGATGTGAATCCCCAGGAGATCGAGGCCCTCTGGGCAGAAGATGGCAATGGAGAGGGATTGCGTCGGTTTATCAGCTACTCCCGCCGGGACGCACTCCTCGCCCTCCGCCTGCTACTGGACCTGCGGCTGATGGACAAGTATGTCGCCCTCTCCCGCGCCAGCGGCTCGCTATTGCAGGATGTGGTCAACGGCGGCCAGTCGGGAATGGTGGAGAACCTGCTCTTGCGCCGCTTCCGGGAGATATCGAGGGTGGTACCACCCAAGCCGGATTCGGATCTCTCGGAAGAGCGCTATGTGGAGAACGAGGAGCTGAAAGGGGGAGCAGTGCTGGTGCCGGAGAAGGGTCTGGTGGAGGATGTGGTCATACTGGACTACAAGTCCCTTTATCCCACCATTATGATGGCTCATAACCTCTGCTACTCCACTGTGGTGCTGGCTGACTCGCCCGAACCGGAGGGAATCATAACCGCCCCCTCCGGAGGGAGGTTCGTCTCCCCGGAGGTATCGCCGGGGATCATGCCCGCGGTCCTGAGGGAGCTGCTCGATCAGAGGACTGAGACCAAGAGGCTGATGAAGAAAGCGAATGACGTGGAGAGGCGGTTTTTGGATGCTAAGCAGTATGCATTGAAGATCCTGCTGAACAGCTTCTATGGCTATTCCGGTTACGCCCGGGCGAGGCTGTACAGCCTGGCTTTAGCCAATGCAGTCACCTCCTTTGGCCGGGAGAACATCCTGAGGACGAAGAGGATCATCGATGATATCGGGTCGGTCTATGTGATCGACGGCCGGGCCGTCTTCAAGGACGAGATCGAGCTGGGAGCGCAGACGGGAAAGGGATTCGACCTCAATGTGGTCTACGGAGATACTGACAGCGTCTTCGTCCACCTCCGCCCCCATAACCAGCCGGTGACTCTGGATGATGCGGGGCTTATCGGAAAGAAGATCGCCGAGACGGTCACATCCAGCCTGCCCCAACCTATGGAGCTGGTCTTCGAGGCCTTCGCCAGAAGGGGCATATTCCTGGCCAAGAAGCGTTACGCGCTCTGGATATTCGAGCAGATGGGTGAAGAGTGGCGGGACCGGATCAAGGTGCGTGGGATGGAGACAGTGCGCCGGGACTGGTGCGGCCTGACCTCGGGGACGCTCAAGACATGCCTGGAGTTGGTGCTCAAGGAGGGAAAGGTGGACGAGGCAAAAGAGCACGTCCGGTCGGTGGTGGTCCGGCTGCAGAATCTGGACCTGTCCCAGGATCCGGGGATACTGGAGGAGCTAACACTAACCCGGAGGTACACCAAGAGCACGGGCTCTTACAAGAACAAGCAGCCTCACATCCAGCTGGTGGAGAAGATAAGAGAGAGGGGCGGTCAGGTGCCCAATGTGGGAGACAGGGTGCCATTTGTGATCATCCGCGGCAAGGGAGGGAAGAGGAATAAGATCCTGTTCGTCGACCGGGCGGAAGACCCGGCCTATGTCCTGGAGAACAATATCTCCCTGGATACGGAGTACTATGTGGAAAAGCAGATCCTGCCACCGGTTCTGCGCATCTTGGAGAGCTTCGGGGTGAATAAGGAGATGCTCTGCTCCAACCGGGCGCAGAGCAGTCTGTTCAGCTTTGCCGGCGACTGCAATAAATCCATGAAGCAGAAGTCACTTTTCGACTTTTAACCTCCAGCCATGGCCTGATAGAGGTTCCAGGCTCCGACCGCCACGAAGTTGACTGCCACTGCCCCCAGTATCAGCCCCATCAACCTGGTCAGGACCATTATCCCGGTGATGCCCAGCACTCGATCGATGTAGTCAGAGAACTTGAGTATGAACAGGGTCAGAGCATAGGTTAGGGATACTCCCAAGATGACGATCGCCTTCTCGGCGATGCTCCCTGCAGATCCCATCAGCACCACCACTGTGGTGATAGCTCCCGGTCCGGTGAGAAGGGGAGTGGCCAGAGGAAAGACGGAGATATCCTCTCTGTGATTGGCATCCCTTAATTCCGCTTCCGTAACTTTTTTTTGCTGGTGGACTCCCCGGAGCATATCGATTGCCACCAGGAAGAGGAGGACTCCTCCCGCCACGGAGAGGCTGTCGGTGGTGATGCCGAAGAGTCGCAGCACCAGGTCGCCTGCCAGGGCGAAGAGAATGGCGATGATGAAAGCGACCACGGTAGCCCTCTTGTAGATATGGCTCTTTTCCAGAGGATTCATGCCCATAGTCAGGCTGACATAGACCATGCTGGCCTCGATGGGATTGACTATCACGAAGATGGAGCTGAATACATACACGAAGTGGAGGAGGTAGTTGCCTGATTCCATTTGTTTATCCTTTTTCGACTTTGTTCAATTGGCGGGAACATATTTCACTCAGACCTTTCCTTCAATAAATCAGCTCACCCAATCCAGCTCTCCCAGAGGTGGAGGATGGTAATTGAGAGTATGGTCAGAAGGCTGAGGATCACCAGGGCGGTGAATATGAAATGCTCTCTGGACCACTTGTCTGCCGGCCAGTCTCTGGGGGATATTCCCTGCACCAGGAAGGTGCCGATCCCTGCCAGGTTGATGCTGGCGATGTTCACCAGGAATAGGAGGAAGGCTCCATAAGCCAGGGTGGTGTACCCCGATCCCAGGAGCAGACCGGAGGTCACCAGCGGGGGAAGTAGGGCAACGGCCACTGCTACGCCGATCAGCGTTGCCGGAGCGCCCGAGGTGAAGGCCAGTGTTCCGGCGCATCCGGAGACCAGAGCCAGGACTACCCCGTCCAGGCCCACCACCGTCCGGGACTCGATCTCAGGAATGGTGGGATCAACGGTCAGGAAGTAGCCCATGGCAATGGAGAGAGCGGCGACAATGGCCAGCCCCACCACATTCGTTTTCAAGGCGTTCCTGGCCAGGGTTATGTCGCCCAGTGCCGCGGCCAGAGATAAAGCGACATTGGGACCGAGCAAGGGGGCTATGACCATGGCACCGATTATTATTGCCACGCTGTTATTCCATAATCCTATAGCAGCCACGATGGCGGAGAGGATCACCAGCACCACATAAACCCAGGTTAGCTTGGCGGCAGTGGAGATATCCTCATAAAGCTCCTCCCTGCTCAGGCGGAAGCTCTTTTTCTCATTTTCCTCAGAGGTTCCAATAGCCTCAGGAGATTCTTTCGCTTCCATCTCTTCTACCGGAAGGGAGGCCTCGACGGGAATTATATTAATCCGAAATCCTTCGACATCGGCGAATCTCTCCTGCAGAAGCTTGAGCAGACTTTCGCTCTCCTCAGCGAAGATGAGGATCTTCACCAGGATCTGTTCCTCAGATAGCCCCCTGTACATCACCCCTCGTACCGGATGCTTCCAGATACCTATGATATGCTGCATTCTCACGTCTAGAGCTTCCTTTCTCTCGCTTAGCAGCTCTTCGATCTCCTCTTTTTTCCCTTTAGGGAGAGTTATCTCAATCGAACGCAGGGCCATTGTCAACTCCAGCCATGGTGATAGATTTAAAGGCGAGCATCAAATATAAAATCTGCCTTGAGAGGTCAATCAGGAAGCAAGCTTGAGGAATGGCATTTTATACCAAAAATCAGTTCATCGATGGTATGAAGGCCATGGTAGAAAGGCAACCCATTTTCTTGATAGTTATGTTTGCGTTCATCCTGTTCACGGGCCAGGCAATTGCCGACATCACCGTCAATCCAGGGGAACGAATTCAGAAGGCTATAGACTCTGCACCCCCGGGCGAGACCATTCTCGTCCCCAGCGGCAGCTATGAGGAGAGCCTGATGGTTGATAGATCGCTCGTCATCCGGGGCATCGACACCGGAAACGGCCAGCCCCGGCTGGAGACCGCTGAGGGCCCGGCGATAACCCTGCGGGCAGGGGGAACAACCATAGATGGTTTTGCCATAAAGAGCGTCGCCGGGAGTAAGGAAAGCGCCGGCATACTGGTTGTATCCAATGACAATCTGATCACAGGAAACACAATCCAGGGCTGTGCAAATGCCGGTATTATGCTCATCCGGGCCATAAATAATACCATCAAGGACAATCTGGTGGCCGAGAACGGCAATGAGGGGATATACCTGAAAAACTCCAGCCGGAACCGCCTGGAGGCTAATCGGATCACCGATAACAGAAACGGCCTGAAGCTGGAGGACTCCCACAGCAATGAGATCGTGGGCAACCTCCTGCAAAATAATAGATTCGAGGCCCTTTATCTGCAGGCCAGCCACTCCAATCTCATCGAAAGCAACTCTGCAGAGAATAATGAGCAGGGGCTGGTGATAAAGAAGAGCAGGAGCAACCTGGTGGCCAGGAACGATATACTGGAAAATGAGAAGGGAATCACCCTATCCAATAGAGAGTCTTCTGAAGGGGTTACCCAGAAGGGAAAGGGGGTTTTCATATCCTATAACGCCACTCCATCCGGAGAATTGACCTTTTCCAATAACAGCATTTATCAAAACAATCTCTCCAATGGGGTGAATGCTTATGATGATGGCCAGAACCGCTGGGATGACGGCCACATCGGCAACAATTACAGCGACTTCAATGATCCCAAGGAGGGCTGCAGGGGAAGGGGGGTCTGCGCCACTCCCTATTCGATTCCCGGCGGCCCAAGCATGGACGAATACCCCCAGGCCTCCCCGGTCTCGGAGCCAGGCCGGACCACCGGTAGAGGAGGAGTCTTTATGCAGCTTCCCGGCACAAGCTTCCTGCCCGGCGAGGAGATGAGGCTGAATTATACCACCCCGGATAAGATCAAGGCCTGGGTGGACCTCCTCACCGGGAGCCAAAATGAAGGAAACCTGTCAGGGGATCTTTATCTGGGAATGAACTCCTCCGGAGATATTTCGCTGACCGCTCCTCTGGAAGAAGGCTCCTACAAGCTGGTAATGCATGATGCCAATGCCACAAGCATCATCTCTCTGCCATTCAATGTCTCCTATTCTCAGATCAGTGCGTCGCCCTCCTCGGTCTCTACCTGCGAGGAGATCACCGTCTTCTTCCATGGGGCGCGGGGAGGAGAGAAGGACTGGATCGGCATGTACCGGGCGGACTCTGCAGACGCCATCTCCAGCCAGAGCCTGGGAAGAAGGGAGAGGGGAACGGCCATATTCACTGCAGAGGAGGCGGGAAGCTATACCTTCAAGCTCTTTGCCGGCGGAGAGACCACGCCACGGGCAGAGAGCAATCCAGTGCAGGTGAAGGCCAATGCCGGCCATAAGGTGGTGGCCGAGCCAGCACGGGTGGCACCGGGGGGAACGGTCACCGTCACCTACTGGGGGGCGGCAGCGGCGAGCGTCATCGGCATGTACGGCATGACCAGCCCGGACAAGTTCGACTCCGGAAAGAAGTCCACCGGAGGGAAGAGCTGCGGAAGCATGGTCTGGCAGCTTCCAGCAACGCCCGGTCAGTATGACTTCCGCCTGTTCGGGGATGATGTCAACCGCCCTATCCTGGCCTACAGCAATGTGGTGACTGTGGCATAAGAGAGGTCCTGGTAGCAGATAACGCAATAATCCGTCCGGTCCAGATTCATAAATGGGATTTTTGGATCAGGCGGGAATATCTTTTTGCCGACAGGTTAATGGCGCAGACTGTGCTGCTAAAAGCTAGTTATTTATGCTGACAGAATGCATATGATAATCGATGTTCGACCTCCTCCTGCTCATTATCATCCTGGCAGCTCTTCTTCTGGCCGGCTACTTTGTGATGACCTACAACCGTCTGCAGAGCCTGAGAAACGGCGCTGACGCCACCCTCTCCCAGATAAGAGTGGCCATGAAAAAGAGGCTGGAGACCATAGAGCAGCTTGTGGACTCCATAGAGAGCTATGCTCATTTCGAGAGGCAGACCCTGGAGAAGATCACCGGGATGAGATCGGGGCTGGAGGATGCACGACCAGAGGAACTGGCAAAGGTGGAGAAGGAGAGCCGGGGGATCTGGAGCAACCTGCGCCTGGTGGCAGAGAGCTATCCTGATCTGAAGACCTCTGCAGCCGTGATCAACTCCATGAATGCCATCCGGGAGCTGGAGGATGAGATAGCCAGACACAGGTACACCTACAACAACATCGTCCAGGAGTTCAATACCATGCGCGATACAATACCCTCCCGCTGGATCGCCGCCTCCATGCCCGGGCTCGACTACCTCAGCTTCGAGGAGGATGAGCTGCGCCGGGCGGGATACTATAGCGGAGAGGAGACTGAACCATCCCGGCCGGAGGTGAAGTGGAAGTAGCCCCGAATCAGTGCGGAATTTTCTCAATATAGAAAACGAAGGTGTTGAGAGATGAATGATGAGAGTCAGGCTGCCATCCTGATCGGCATTGTGGCCCTGATCGGCTTTGTCGGGCTCCACCTCACCGGCGGAATTCCATTTCTGGATGAGCCCAGCCAGCAGGGACCAATCGGACAAGAATCACTTCAGGAGGCGAACTTCGATCTGGGAGATGCTTATGTGGATAGCTACCGGGCTGACCTTTACATCAACGGCACCCTGATTGAGAAGTTCAGCTATCAGATAGATGCCTCCGGAAAATACCGCATGCTCTTCAGGAAATGGACCATGGAGATAATCCAGGGAAGGATCAATCGGCCCTATATCGAGCTGCTGGAGGTCGTGCCCACACCGGGCGCAGTGCCCTATGTCAAATACAGCAATAATGCGGTCAAAGTGCTATCGGCAAACGATAGCGGCTACAGGGTGGAGATCGAATCCCTGGCGGAGCAGAATGAGGTGGGGGCCTACTATCCCCAGAGGTTCTCCGCCGGGCGATATCAGATGGAGTACCTCTTTTGCATTCATCCCTACCTGGAGTGCGATCGGGAATACTGCCACTGGAACCTCAAGCTGGCGGATGAGCATCAGCCTTACCGGCAGCTTGCTATATACATTCATGATCCGGACGATTTGATGGTTGAATTTTTCACCCACCCAAAGATGCAGTCCCATAAAGAAGGGGATGCCTGGGTCATCACCGGCAGCAGCCCCAAAGATGAGCTGATCGAGGTTGAGATGCTCCTTTTGCCAAGAGCGAAAGAGGTCATCGATGGCATCCCCAGAGAGATCTCTGATGTCTATGGGAGGACGGTCTCCGCTCAGGAGAAGGGCCCGGAGAAGGGGCCGCAGGGATCGGATCTCCTGCCCGCGCTTCGCTATTTAGTGGCTGCTTTCCCATTGCTGCTGATCATCGTCTACCTTTTGTTTGGCAGGGAGAGGCGCTATACAGTGCCAAAGACGCTCAGCACCGTTCCGGCAAAGAGAAAGCCCTGGCAGGTGAATATGCTCTTCAAGGGGGATGCCTGCGACTTCGATGCCGATGGATTCTATGCCACACTGCTGGACCTGCATAAACGGGATATCATCCGGATAGACACCCTATCCGGCACAGAGATCATGCCACTTACCAGCAGTTCCCCGGACCTCGATGACTATGAGAAAGAGGTCCTTGGCTTCATAAGAGAATACTCTCGCGGAGGTGCTTTCTCTGCCCCAGGCTTTGAGGCAGAGGTAAAAGCCCTGGCCAAATCAGACAATCAACTGACGCTACAGCATCTGCGTGAGAGAATGGACAGCATATTGCACTATTCCAATGAGGATGTGGTAAAGCATCATGTGGTGGGAAGGGGCTTTAAGGCCATGGGCTTCAGAATTGAAGCAAAGAAGCTTATAGTTCCCTTTGTCTGGGCCGCTATCATTATCTTCTCCATCCTCGGACCGGACATCCTGTCCATCCTCGGATCGGACATCCTCTCCAATCCCATTGTTATCACAGTCGTGGTCCTGCTTTTACAGTCAACCGTGGCCGCTTTTGCTCCCTCCACCCTCTTTGGCCGGTGGAAGGAGGATTACTATAAAGAGAAGCTGGAGTGGGATGCTTTCAGAACCTTTTTGGGAGACTTTGCCATGATCCAGAGGTACTCCCCCCAGGACCTGAATATGTGGAAGGAGTGGCTGATCTACGGCACTGCTCTGGGAGTGGGGGATAAGGTGGAGAAGGCATTGAAGGATTTGAACATCTCCATTCCCGAGGCGGTGGCCATCCATACCATCCACACCAGCTTCGGCCATGCCTACTCCGCCAGCGCTCCCATTTCCAGCAGCTCGGGAGGATTTGGCGGGGGAAGCGGAGGCGGATTTGGCGGTGGCGGCGGGGGAGGTGGAGGCGGAGGAGGGGCAAGGTAGCCACCTTTCCCCCTCTCATCGCTAATCCATTAGGAACTATTATGAGCAATATCTACCCATCGAATTTCCTATTTTAGCGGCAAATGGGGGCGAAGAAATCTCCCAGGCCATATGATCTGATCATGATCTGATGAGGAATAACGCAATCCGTCAGCAATATCTTCAGTGATCCGGAAGAAAACGGATATGAATTATTATGATCTTTTCTTAAATAGCTTTAAACTTAAAACAGAGATATTCATGGTTTGGCTCTGGCAAATAAGATCAAGCTTAAATAAGAGGAGATTTGGACAGCCCATCAACAGCATTTCAAAGAGAGTGGGGATATGCTCAGCATAGAGAGAACAAATAATAAAGGAGAGGTCGAGGTGGCGATCTGTCCGTTGTGCAACTTGCAGGTGGAATTCATGGGCGCGCCCATGGTCCGGTGCTATACCACTGGGGAGACCTATGAGCAGGATGAGATCGTGTGGACTCCAAAATCCAGGGTCTCCAAAAAGACAGGGTATGATGCGGAGAACATCAGAGGAAATGGAGCAGAGGACTTCCTGCCCAATGCCCTTCCCGCAGAGGAAGAGAGAGAGGAGTAAAAGCGCTGGCAGAAGCCGGCAGAATAAGCATATTTTTTAAAATAAGTGCGGTTTGATTTAACCGTTATTTAGCTGCTCTATTTGATTTTGTGATTTATGAATACTGGATCATATGCGTCCATTTAATAGTCTGAAAATCTGTTATAAGAATTATTAAGCTTAAAATGTTATTATCTGCTTACGAATAACAAGCATAATAACAATATAGCGCCGAGGGTGGGATATTCGCTCATTTTTACAGGTAAGCTTTAAATACCTTCGGGCCTAATTCGCTGTCAGGTGGTCACATGGTGAAACCGGACAGATCGCGATATATTTGGCTCTATTGTAAGTCAAAAGCTCAAAAGGATGAGTGGCAGGCCCTGGCAGAAAAGGCAGACACTCCTCTATCGACCTGGTGCGCTTCGATTATCGAGGAGCGGATAGCAGAGGATGAGGAGCACCGCCCACGGCATAAGATTGCAAAGGAGCTGGAGTCCCTGAAGGCTGAGAACAAGGCCATTCGCGAGGATCTGAGGCAAAAAGAGATCGTTTTGCAGAGATATGAGGCCGAATTGCGGCGCTACCGGGCCGAACCCTTCCAGGCCGATACATTTCAGGGAGTCAGGCCATACTCAAAAGAGCTGGTGGACATTCTGAAGGCCCGCCCTCATGTGGGAAGCTATGAGATCCTGGAGCTATTAGGGATCAGGCCGGATGAGTCCCAGGCTATCAAAGCGGTCTCAAAGCAACTGGAAGAGCTGGAGAAGTTCAACCTGGTCAGAGCAGACGGTAAGGGCTGGCAATGGATCGTTTGATAGATGCCTTCCTGCAGGATATGGAGCTATCAGGCAAATCAAAGACATCTGCATTGCATTATGGGTATTGCCTGAAGAACTACGCCGCTTACCTGGCAGGCAGAGATCCTTTGCAGGTGGATAAGGAAGACCTGAGAGGATTCATTGGCTACCTGAAGGCCCAGGAGAAGACCACCAAGACGATTGAAAATTACTTTTCGGTCCTATCGAGCTTCTATGAGTACATGGTGTTTGAAGGGAAGGCGGCGGCAAATCCCGTTATCGCAGTCAGAAAGCGATACCTCCGGCGCTATAAGGATAATGATGATGGACAGGCCCGCAAACTGATCAGTGTGGAAGAGATGGCAAGCCTGATCAATTCCACCCTGAATGTAAGAGACAAGGCGGTTATAACTCTCCTGGCAAAGACCGGCATCAGGAGAAATGAGCTTGTGACCTTGGATCTGTCAGACTTAGACCTTATCGATAATAGGATCAGGCTTAAGCCCACTGCGAAGCGAACCAATAGGACTGTGTTCTTTGATGATGAGTGCGCTTACATCCTCCGGCGCTGGCTGAAGGTCCGGGAAGGCATGAACAAGAGCGGCAACCCTGCCTTATTCCTAAATATGGATGGAGAGAGGCTTAACAGATCTGGAGTCTATAACCTGGTGGTTGAGGCTGCCCGGCGGGCGGGCCTACATAATCCAGAGTCTGATCGGCTGGAGGATCACTTTTCGCCGCACTGTTGCCGCCATTGGCTATGTACTCACCTCTTCAGAGCTGGAATGAGGAGAGAGTATATCAAGGAACTTCGCGGTGATAGCAGAAAAGAGGCCTTCGATCTGTATAACCATATCGACCTGAAGGAGCTGAAAGAGGCTTATTTGGCCTGCATCCCACAGCTGGGTATTTAATCCGCAGAAACTATCTTCACGTATCAATAGCGAATTCAAACACAATTCCTTATTTTTTAAATAGGTGCCCTGCAGATTGACTGCTGGGCGTTCTTTTAAATTTATGTTGGTTAATATAAGGCGGTATTTAAGCGATATCTTCTTTAGTGGTCCTGACCACTTTTGTAGAAGTCCTAATTTTCTTTAAGCCCTCTGAAGGGGAATATGTTTCCATCGCTCCTTTTTGGTGCACATCTGAGAGAAGCTGGCCCAATGTTTCTGCAAGCTTTTGAGCTGCAACATGTGACATGTATACGCGGGTTCCATTTACTATCTGTGAGCCTTCTCTCTTAGTGCCAGGCATCGCTAAGAAATCGATATAGACGTCTCTGTGTGTTATCTGTATGTATGAGAGATTCGAATATATTTCTTCTGATATATTTACCGATAAATCTTGTAAATCAAATTTATAGAGATCGTTAAGATCCACTACTGTAGATCCCTTATCTTTCGGGGACTCATCTGAATCACACCTATTCCGCTCAATTTTTTTCTCTGGCATATGTTTAGGCTCCACCCGAAACTGCTATAGGATATACTCCTGTTAGATCAATATGCTCCTGGCCGGGCATACATGGCTTTGAGGCATCTCCTACGATATATCGGATATCAGCTTTCACTATATTAAATGTGTAATTAACTATTTGATCCGTTGAAGCTGAGGGCTCAGATTTTTCACGTAGCGCATAATCATAGTAATCTTTTATAGCCTCATCCATGCATTCTGTTCCATCTCGATCATCTGTTACAGCATATGCTAGTAATGTCAGTGCGGTGAGTCTCTTGGATTCGAAATTCACTATATAGACCGGGCGCTGTGTATCATCAGATATTTTTTTGAGGATACCTAGAGCTGTCAATGTATCAAGGGCATTTTTTATTCGTGGGGCAGATGCTGAAGCTAGGATTTCCAGACTCTTCGGACGGAATTCGCGGCATGGATCTGCCACTATTTCCCGTATTACCCTTGCGAGGACGGAATTCCCAAATAAGCCCCCATATGGCTGTTTGATGCTATCTAGCTTCTCTTCTAACTCTGCAGGCAACGACGGCAGATCCTCGAATTCTTCCATAATTCACCCCTTTTATCCTAGATTGCATTAGTTACTACAACTGCAAGCTATATTAAACTTGTTTTTGGTTACCCAAAGGTTCCTTATATCTTTGTTGGTGTCTGTGGTGAGGATAGTCATGCCCATAATGTCGGGCCCACTTGCTTGCCCATTTTCGATCTCTTATTGCAACAACCTTCTCGCCATTCCTACTTATTCCGATAAATACGCGCTCCGTCCCCATTTCTCTCGCGAAATCCTTTAGATCTATATCTATCGATTTACAGTATTCTATGCATTCTGCCAACCCCCACACAAAACCCAACTTCTTTATCCATCCTAGAAATTGTGCACCTTGATCATTGGGATCAGGGGGATCCGGGTTTTCCTCTTCGTAGGCATCTCGCTTTGCTTTTTTCTTTTTAGGGGACATAAGCATGGGCAACTACTCTAGTATAGTAGATAAGGTTAGCGGAAATATATTTGGATGCGACATGGGTTCTATAACCTTCTATGAGTGGTTGGCAAAAGTATCATAAAACTAGACGGAGCGGAGGGAAATAAGGGGCGTGCGGTGCAATGTGCATGCGCGAAAGGGGCAACAGCAGGAAAGAGGCTTTTGATCTGTATAACCATATAGATCTAAAAGAATTAAAAGAGGCTTATTGGGCATGCATCCCTCAATTGGGAATTTGACCATCTCCCTCTCCTTTCGCTCAATTTAGTTCTATGACATCATTAGACTTAATTGGTAAAATGTCATAGAACTAAGTTTACCTAGTAATCGCTTCGCCTTGTGCTATTCGATTGATTACAGCCCGTTGGTTTACCTGGTAAACACATAATGTCAAATCGATATCATCAATACCATTAATATGTGGTAAAGCTTATATAATTGTATAGCTTATAATTAACTATGTGGACCAAAAAACGCAAAATATCGGAAGCGGTGTGCATGTTGACCACTCCGGAGCAGCGGGCGCTAATCGAAAACTACGCAATTGAACACGGGATCAGCCTTTCGCAAGCGGGCCGCCAGCTGATCGATCTTGGCGCTCGGGCCGCAGGTCTGGTATAGCTGTTTCATTTGTATAAATGTAAGTGAAAAATGTCAGATGAAGGTTTAAGGGGCCTTGCTGCAGGCAAGACCACGCGAAAAACTGCAAAGATAAATGACATTGCCACCAATAAAAACGTTTGCTTACCAGAGCGCCGCCTCGGAGAGTACGAAGAGGCGCGAGGCCGGTTGATATCTGTTATTAGTAGAGATGGCCTTGTAGTGGCGTTATTCTCATGGGGATCTGTGGTCTTTCCTGAGGAGGTGCGCGAGGAGCTGGCTGAATTGGAGGGCCAGGAGATCGCCTGCTTGCGATTAGATGGTAAATACCACTTGCGGGCGGTGATCTAATTTGTCAGATCGCGAGCACCCATTCATTCGCCCACGAATGGTTCGAGAGCCTGATTTTGAAGGATTTGAGAAAGTACCGCTTTCTATAGACGGCTTCGATCGAAAGCAATACCGAAGGATGCGGCGCAATGGAGCTTTTTGAGATCTTAAGGGCTCCTCTCACAGAGCTTCCTGTTTGCGCCTGTGATGCATGGAGTGAAGGTCTTCCTACATTGGGCGATGATAGCGGGAAGCTGATCTACGCTTTCGCACTCCTGATAAGAGATAGAGGCGTCACAGAAGAAGGCGCTAAGATTGCCCTGGCTGAATGGTCCAGTAATAAAGTACTGGCAGAATCCGAGATATCGAGAGCGTATGCGTCTAATGAGAAATTGAACTGTAAGCTCTTGCAGAGCATTAGATACCTGGCTGATCGATGCGAAAAGGATTTCTGCGATTTTCCCGCATGGAGAAGCCAAAACAAGAGCAGGAAGGCCAGAACGAAGGCAGAGAGTAAGGAGAGCGCACCAGACAAACGAGTTCTGAGGATCGCAGAGAATATCATGAAGAGGGGCGATCCTCTTAAATATCTGGTACAGCAGGCCCAAAGAAATCATATTGGAGACACGGATGTCTTAAAGCATCTATTAGCTTCAATCTCATGCACCAACAGTGCTACATCTTCAGGCATCCAGCCAGAGCTAAATGGTCCTAAAG
The DNA here is from genome assembly GCA_034679645.1 of Methanothrix sp. Lineage (GTDB taxonomy): Archaea > Halobacteriota > Methanosarcinia > Methanotrichales > Methanotrichaceae > Methanothrix. The sequence continues at coordinate 21,933 of JAXDAR010000231.1, forward strand.
GACACGGCAAAACGGATTCGGTAAAGGCGGCATTCCATCTTATACCGCCAAAATTCAAATTGGCAATATCAATATCTGCAAAGGCTCTATACTATCATGATCTCCTGCCAGGTACAATAATCTTTTCTGATGATGTGAAATGGAGTGATGATTTAATTTCTACTGTCAAAAGGTCTATGGGAAGCTTCCAAGAGCCTCAGACTCATTTCACCTTAGACAAGAATCGAGAGCCTTTGGCCCATACTATGCCTGCCAGGTTAGCATGGTGGTTATCTTCAGTTGAATCTGTGGCTGATGATCAACTCAAAGATAGGCAGTACTCACTAGATATTGAAGACTCAAAGGACCATAGCATCCAAGTGAGCGATTTTATCAGGAAGAGCAGAGCTAATAAGAGTATTCGGTTTTCTGTTGACTGGAGAATTGAAATTGCCAGGGAGATCATACGACGAATCAAAGAGCACGATCCTTTCAAGGTGGTCATTGATTGTGCCGAAGTTGCAGACTGGAAAGTAAAAGAAGACCATAGAACGCAAAATAAGTTTTGGGATTTGGTTGAAGCATTTGCGATCATCCGATTCGAGCAGAGATACATAGACGAAGATGGATGGCTCCATGCTACAATTGAGGATTTCAAGGAAGCGAAATCCATATTCATGAAGCGCAAAGCGAATCATAGGACTCATTTGACCAATGCACAAACCAAGATAGTCAAATCAGTTATTGCTCTTCAGAAGGAGACCGAAGGGGCGACACAATCAAGGATAGCAGAAGATCAAGGAATATCCATAGCAGCAGTATCAAAATCACTGATCGCTATTGAGGCGAATACAAGGTTCATAGTCCATCAGCCAGGAGTCCATGGCGAGAAGTTCTATAGATGCACTGTTGCAGCTCTTGAGATAATCTATGCTGAAGGCGATATAGTCACTCTGCCAGATGATTACAAAGATCCATTCAATCCCAATCAACCACCGTTCAACCACGATTCAACTAATCATTCAACTAGTAAAAACGATAACAGTAATACTAATTATACTACTATTCAACCAAATCAAGAAGAATATAGCAATGATAGAGAGGTTGAATCTGGAGAGGATAAGGTTGAATCAAAACATTGCTATACATCAGAAAATGGTTTAAAGGTTGAAAGTAAGGCGACTGATAGCGAAAAGCCTAGTTTAATTGTGGTTGAAAGCCAGTCGAAAGCTTCTCCTGATAGCGGAACCATGAGGTTGATCGTGGTGCGCTTCCTTCATGAAGTTCCTGCCTTCTCTGGAGTGGATGGGTTAGTTCATGGCCCATTCCGGCCCGAGGATGTGGCCACAATTCCTCACATCCATGCTCAAGGGCTCTTCAAGAAAAATGCTGTAGTGGGCGTGAACGGAAAATGACATTTACCAAATCGGCCAGGGAGGGGCCGGTCACCCCCTTCTCTGGCCAGGAGATTGCAGACCTGCAAAAACGGCGCTTGGTATTGATCTCTGAAATAGCATCACTGGCAGACCAAATTACTAGAATCGATAAAAGATTAACATATTTGAGGTGTTATGGCGAAATGGGTCGATGTGGAACGGCAAGCGAAACGGAATCAGAAGCTTCAACTGAGGGCGGAAAGAAGGCATGAGCGGCTGAAACATGAGAAAGCTGACTCCTAAACTTTCCGATGAAGAGAAAGAACGGCTCTTCGAATCGGCTATCAACAGATTTCGATATCGAAAATCTGGATTAATTTATAATGGCGGGGAAGTGCGGAGTATCGCCTTTCGGATCGGTGAGAATCCTGAAACCGTCCGTGCCCGATTAAGAAAGGCGGGATACGAACTAACCAGAAGCCGGAGCGGTTCAAGAGAAGTCTGGAAAAAGCAAACATCACAATCACCACATATATAAAATTTGGAGGATTAAGTTATGGTAGATCTAGAACAGGAAATGCAAAACGTTTTGCACCCAAAACCAAGAAGAGTAGGCAGCATAGGAAGGCAAGAGCTGGATGAGCTGATCGCGACATCGGAGAACCTGATCGACGCGGCCATAGCGGAAATCACCAGCAAGCAGCCTTTAGGCCCTTGGCCCGAGCATAAGAGCGAAACTTATGAATTCATGCGGCTATTGATCTCAAAAACCCGTGGAGACGCAAACCAGTTGATCGCCGCAGTTGATCAGTCTGTCGAGATGACCGGCGCGTTCGGCGAAAACGAGTTCCGCCGATGCAATCCCCGGCCACAAAATGTGACTGAGGAACAGATCGACCGGGCATGGAGCAGCCTCAAGACTCTGCTTGATTCTTTGAATGGTCCCACGATCACCTTCAGAATCGAGCAGGAGCTATCGAAGGTTGCCCGTATTGATGGAAATGATGAAATATCGAAGTACATCCTCCGAGACGGTGAGCGGCTTGTGACCCGCTATCTGGAGAGCCGGCGGCAAACAAGTGTTGATGCCTACTTCGAAGCCTGCCGAAGCACGGCTCAGATTTCCGAAGTCGGTTTTGAGACCGCTTGTGCTACTATCCTGTTGGCCCGGAGGCTGGAGAGGGCATGGCCTCAGGTTCGACAGGAATTGACGAACCTGTTGGATAGCTTACCGGGATTGATGGAAAAGCAGGCTCTTTCATGGGATAAGCCCGCTCGCGGTATATCCGTGCAAAGCGAAAATGACGGCACCATCCGAGCGACTTTTGCCAGTATTGAAGAATTTAGAGAGTTCTGCAGGAAGCGGCCATTTTAGGCCCTTCTCTCTCATTTTTGGAGGCATCGATGGGAAGGCAATGCACGGTATGTGCTCACAAAGACCTGGATGAAATCAATAGGCTACTCCTCTGTAGCGATTCAATCGCGGGAATAGCGCGGGATTTCGCGGTATCTGAAGACGCATTAAGGCGACACCTCGATAACCATGTTCCTAAGACCCTAGCCGCTTCTCCTTCAGCCAAAGAAATCACCGACGCGGATAAGCTCCTCTCCGAGATTGAGACGGTGAAGGCGCGGGCCTTGTCGTTGCTCGATAAGGCCGAAGAGGCACAAGACACGCGAGTTTATGGGCCTCCGAGCCAATACTTGAAAGAATTCCGCGAGTATGTCCGACTCATGGCCGAATTGAGCGGGAAGCTAGCGGCTCAACCACAGATCACCATCATCCTCAGTGGATAGAGCTGCGAACCGTGATCATCGAGGCTCTTGATCCCTATCCAGATGCAAAGGCGGCGGTAATCCATGCCATCCGCAAATGATGACCTGGCATACTCTCTTGATCCCGTCCTATGGGCTCGGGAAGTATTGGGCTATCATCCCGATCCCTGGCAGGCTGATCTCCTCCGGAGCCGATCAAGGAAGATCATCTTGAACTGCTCCAGGCAAAGCGGCAAGTCCACCACCTGCGCAGCCTTGGGCCTGCATGAGAGCATCTACAGAAGGCCCTCTTTTGGCCTGGTAATCGCCCCGTCTCAGGATCAATCTGCCGAACTCATGATGAAGTTCGATGAGTTCCGGAGCTCTGTAGAGCTGCCAAGCGATTACCTCAGCACCGACACTAAGCTCGCGGTCAAGTTCGCCAACGGTAACAGGTTTGTAGCCAGGCCGGGCAGTGAGAAGATGGCTCGTTCCTTTTCAGCAGTGACCTTGCTCCTGGAAGACGAGGCTAGCCGAGTGCTCGATGATCTCTACAATACCGTTCGACCCATGCTGGCCGTGAGCAATGGTCGGCATATCCTCATGAGCACCCCTTTCGGCAAACGAGGCCATTTCTTTAAGATATGGAGTGAGCAGCGGGACATATGGCAATGGTACGAAATCCCGGCGGAAATA
>JAXDAR010000232.1:0-31785 GCA_034679645.1 Methanothrix sp.
TAACATTCGCGCTGCGCACTATGCTTCCTCCGACGATGACAATGGCAGCACCGCTGGCCACGGCGTCAGCAGCGGAGGCCGCGTCCATTCCCCCTGCGGCGGCCACCGGGGTCTTTACCTCTTTGACGATCTGCTTGAGAAAATCTATGGTGTCCTTGCCGGTCATCTGCTGGTCTATTCCCACATGAACGCAGATGTAGTCCACTCCCATCACTTCCAGCTCGCGCGAGCGGCCAACCGGATCGGGAACGGTGAGCAGGTCCATCATGATCTGCACCCCATACTTGCGCGCTGCCCGCAGAGCATCCTCGACGGTAGAGTTGTCGGATGCGGCCAGCAATGCCACTACATCAGCTCCGGCCTTGGCCGCCATCTCCACCTCCATGGCTCCGGTATCAACGGTCTTCATATCCGCCACGATCTTCGTTCCGGGGAGGGCTTTTTTCATCTCGCGCACAGAGTCCATGCCCTCGCTCTTGATGAGGGGGGTCCCGGCCTCGATCCAGTCTGCTCCACCTAAGACGGCCTCTTTGGCTATCTGAATCGATCTGTCCAGCTCCAGAAGATCCATTGCCACCTGTAGAATGGGTTTAATACCAAATCACCACCACAACATAACAAGCTTTAGCAAAAGGATGCATGGTATATAAAATGAAGCTGGCAGAGATTTCTGAAATAGAGCTCGAAGACGGTCCCTTTCCGCCCCACAGCCTTGGCTTCGTCAAGCTGCATGGAAACGGCAATGATTTCATCCTCATAGATGAGATCTCAAGGGTGCTGGTGGCTGAGAGCGCCAAGAGAAGAATTGCGATCGCCTGCTGTCGCCGCAGCTTTGGCATAGGAGCAGACGGAGTTCTGTTTCTGACAGGCAGCCAGCGAGCGGACCTGGGCATGAGGCTGTTTCAGCCGGACGGTTCAGAGGCAGAGATGTGCGGCAATGGCATACGATGCCTTGCCAAGTACGCCTGGGAGACGGGCTATGTGGGCCAATCCTTTGATGTGGAGACCCTGGCGGGCATAATCCCGGTCCAGGTCCGGGAGAGGGATGGGGGCTTCTGGGCCCAGGTGGATATGGGTGTCCCCAAATTCGATAGACCATCCATTCCTGCCTGCGGCGCTGGTGACCTGATAAATGAGAAGATGGGCGACTTCGCTGTCTCCGCGGTCAATACCGGCGTTCCCCATGCGGTTATTTTCGTGGAAGACCTGGATATCGATATCCATGATGCCGCACCACAGATCCGGCACAGCAGTCTCTTTCCTGAGGGGGCGAACGTCAACTTCGTCCGGGCAGGTTCATCGTTGCAGATCAGGACCTTCGAGCGGGGAGTGGAGGGCGAAACCTTCTCCTGCGGAACAGGGGCTGTGGCATCGGCAAGCGTTGCTCACAGATTGGGGCTGGTCGGGGATGAGGTCTTGGTGGAGACGAAAGGGGGACCGCTGATCATAACATTTGTCGAGGAGAAGGCATTTATGGAAGGGCCGGCGGTAACTGTATATTCCGCTGAGATGGATGAAGAGTACTGGTGGAGCCTGTTTACGGAGATGTGATAAAGATTATCGCGACAAGGGGCCGGATGGTAGCGGGACTTCTTGGATTGATGATTCTATTCATCCTCCTGGTTCCGATCAATGCAGAGCAATACACAGTGCAGATAGGCAGCAAGAGCAATCCCAATGCTCATCTCTTTTCCTATGACCAGAAGTTCCGCCAGAGCACCCAGGTCAATAATGTCCCGCTGCTCACGAAAGCGAATATAGAGTTTACTGATGCCACTCGCCTCTCGACAAAGATGGATCTTCGAACCGAGGCCAATCTCACCGAGATCACAATTGATGCTGATTTCATCGGCATTGGGCGGTTGGGTTATCTGGTGCTGGACCCCGAGAGCGGCGACATGAGGCACGAGCAGTCGCGGATAAACCACCTCTTTGTGGGCAACTTCAGCATCGAGGAACAGATATTGGTGGCCAAGGATCATATGAAGGAGTGCGGATACGGCTCCTTGCCCTGCACTTAAAATAAATAATAATTTAATTCAATTTTATTTTAGATCATTCTTGCAGGAAAGCTGCTCTGCCACGATGCTGTCCATCATCTGCAGGAATTTCTCTTTTGACTGCTCTGGGATGGTCGCTCCGGCGGCGACGTTGTGTCCTCCGCCCACTCCACCCACCGCCCTGGCGGAGAGGGAGAGGGCATATGCCAGGTCCAGGCCAGACCGGACCAGGTCCTGGGTTCCCCGCGCTGATACCTTGAGGTCCCCCTCCTCTTTCTGAGCAAAAGCGAGGATGGGCCGGCTGCGGTCTGCCATCTGAAAGCTCATTCCCGCCACGATGCCTATGATCGTGTCCAGGATGGCATCTCCAGCATCGAAGTACTGGATGCTTTTCAGCGGTGTGATCCCTCTCTCTGCCACCAGCTTGAGGCCGGCTACCAGGTTCTGGCGGTGCTGGGCAAGGAGGGTATGGGCCTCATCGAAGGCCTTCTCCCTGTCTCCCATGCAAACCTCCAGGCCCACCTGGGCATGGCCGTAACGGGCGGTGGCATTCAGGAGGGTCGAATACTCGGAGGCGTCCCTGAGTTCAGTTCCCTCCCTCTCCTTTGACAGGATGTAGACCTCACCGATCAGCCGCTCCAGTCTGATATTGGAGACACCGTTGCGCATCCCTTTCTGAATAATGGCCGTGACCACCGCCGCCTTCTCCGCCTGGTCCAGGTCTATCCAGCGCCGCCACTTCTCTCCCCCGAGACGAATTCCAATCTCTTTAAGGAAAGCAATGCATGCATCCTCTTTGCCCGATAGGCCGGGGAGGTATGGATCCTGGCAGTACTCCAGCATCTTATAGACCGGCCGGGTCTGTCTGCCGAAGAGCTTGATGTCTCTGGAGAAGTCTATCGCCCCCGCTCCCGAGCCGATCTCCAGGATATGGCGGTTCAGACCGATGAGCTGGCCGCTGGCCATATCCTGCAGGTCGCCCACTGCTCCCACCACTGCCAGGGCCGCCAGATCGTCGTTTGCCCCGGGGCTGGAGGCCAGGGATCTGGCCAGAAGAAATGTGCTGCCGCTGCCGCTGAGCTGGTTAGCTCCGTCTGCACCCACCAGATGGGGATTGATGTGGGCCAGTGGTTGGGATTCGCAGGCCTGGGGCTGGTGATGGTCGGCCACAATTGCATCCAGTTTCCTGTCTAAGATCTCGGGAATCATCCCGCTGCCAAGGTCTGTGAACACGACCAGATCGGCCCCCTGATCGGCGACCTCATCCAGTGCGGTTTCATCAAGTTGCCGGAAGAATAGGGGCTGGTAGTCGATGTTGTCTCTTTTCAGGGCAGTGCAGATGACGGCGGCTGCAGTGAGCCCATCAGCATCCACGTGGGAGACGACTAAAACCTCCTTTTGCCTGCGAACCAGATCCCTGCAGCCTTTGCAGAGCCGGTTCAGTTCATCGAATTGCAGGGACCTGCTTGCTGCCTGTGCTCCTTCTGCCATACCTCTTACATTTTTAAGGAATATTTATAAATCTTTGGCCTGGGGGGAAAATGTTCCTAAATTGAATTTATTCTTCCCGACCAGTCAGCACCCAGCAGCCTGAAGCTTCCCGGTTTTCTCACCATCCTGGGGTATCTTTCAGTGGAGGTCTCATTGGATGGTTGTGCTTTTGTGAAGAGGAATTGATCCAGAATGGTTACGTTCTCGGAGTTGTTGGAGAGAAAAAGGTATTTGTTCAGCACCTCGCCTGTGCCGTGAACCATTCCTATGGCCATAGTGCTATCCTCAGAGCCCATCTCAAAGTCTGTCATCACTGTGCCCGTCCCGGCGACATTATGACTGTAGTCGATGTCCACATCCTGGGCCATGGCCTCCCCCAAGATCCAGATCATCATGACAATGAGAATTAACCGGGGGATATTTTCTGCTATCATGTTCCAACGTTCTGGTTTTCTCTTTTCTTATTTAAGAGGCTTTGCCTCGGTGCCGGCTTTTCGCAGGGATATTATATAGGGGAGATAGTGTAGCCCATCAGATATCATGTCCACCAGGGAATCAGAGTTGACCCTAAAGCCAGAGAGAATAGTCGAACCAGGGCAGGACCATAAAACGGACCGGATCTTCAGTCAGCTTGATGTTGCCCCTACCGCCGCCCGGCTGCTGGGAGTCGATCTGATCAGTGACGGTGAAGCGATCGATCTGGTGGAGGGATGGGGCTGCAGAAATGCTGCCATCATAATCGTGGATAGCCTGGGGTATGACCTGATGGATTATCTGCTGCCACGGATGAAGAATGCGGCAAAACTTATAGATGATGGATTTTTTCTGAGAGCCAGGGCAGTCTCCAGTCACACCACCCCCGCTATCGCCAGCATCCTGAGTGGCCTGTTGCCTGAGCACCACCAGATCTTCGATAAAGCGGGGGCGAAAGCATCAAGCATCCTCAGTCTGCCGGAGATCGCCAGTGCTGCCGGTCTGAAGTCCGCAGTGATAATGGAGACCAATGGGGCAGAGGTCTATGAGAGCCTGATCGAGATCACTTACGGAATCTCAGATCAGATCCCGCCGGAGGAGTTCGACCGGAAGGCCTGCCAGCTGACCGTCCAATCCCTGCGAGAGAGCCCCAGGCTTCTCGTCTCTTATTTCATAGGGATCGATAAGAGCGTCCATCTGAGGCGGGGGTGGACCGGCATTCTTAATGCTGCTCTTTATATCGATCGCTGCCTGGGTGAGATCGCAGGAGCGGCGGATGAGAAGACCCTGTTGATGATTTGCGGAGACCATCCCATTCATGCCGGACCTTTAAAGAGGAGTTCGGAGCCCTATTGCGTTGCTCTCATCCTGGCCAGGGGAAGAGGAAAAGGGAGCAGATAACAGGACTTGAATCCAGGCCTTGACCTGGGATACGATAGATTTAAATGCCGCAAGCGAATAATGAAAGCTAATGGACGAAAATCTCTCCGAGGTTTTTCAATTAATTGCTGAAGATGAGCGAAGGCGCAGATATCTTAAGGAGGTCGGCGACTGGTTGGTAGATGAATACTACGAGCCCCATCAGGCATCATAAACTTTTTTAATAAATATAAATAAATTCTCCCTGGATTCACCTGATCTATTCACACTATCCACACTATCCAGATCTGATACGGGATGATGATCCTCTTCTCCCGTCTGCGCCATTGCCATGCATCGCGCGGGCAACCCGGCCAATTTTTTAACCATGATAAGCTTATGATCAGATCATTTCTTAAAAATTTCGATATTGGGAGGCTTTTGTGAAATGGTTTCACACATGAAAATCTCTGCCGCGCAGAAAAATAAGCTTTACTGATAGTGTATTATCCTAGTAGTAGTCGCCTGAACTTTCTTTTCACAACACATTTTATGGGGATTTGGCAGTGAAATGACTTTTATGTGAAATACTATTCTGACTACTATTAGAGCTTTATTTGCTAAAATAAACCAAAATATGTGTTTTAAGCTATTAACCACAACTATCGACTATTAGAAAGTTTTATATACCACAAAAATAAGGTAAATATTGTGCCAAAAAGGCCAGACAACCTGTCTCAATACATCGAGAGAGGGAGTATGGAGGGGTTATTCGTCTGAGGGGATGGATGAACCTTTACAGCATATCTGAGAAGTAAGGGCAGCGTGTGGTGAGCATATCCAGAGGATAAGATCCAATAGTACACCATAAACATTGTGGTGGAGCTTTTGGTTCATCACGACAGGTTCACCACAGTCCAACCATAACGTCACCGGGAAGGGATGGCATCGGGAGTAGCAATGAAGGGGATATCGATGATCTTGAAATGGTCTTTCGATGGTTGGCCTGAACGCTTCACAATCAATCCGCTTCTCACAGATAATGGCACAAGGGGTAGCATGAAGAAGTGCATATGGGATCCTGGTCCGATCATCTGTCTAAACGACTGTTCATAGCCGGGAAGGGACGGCCTGTGAATGATCCGGCGATGATCATCTGCCTGGATAAGACCGAGGCGCTCGTTGCTGGAAAGGGACGGCAATGAGAATCTGGGGGCAGAGCCGGGATTGTGGTGCACCAGTTGTGGACAGGCAGTGAATGCGATCGAAGATACATAGCCTGGTTTTAAGGGAGCCGGGTCTATTGTCCAGTCAGCCTGCCTGTTAGATACAGGGGATGGCACGGGAAGAAGCAGCCTGGATCGCCGGAGGCAAGAATTCCATTTTGCCGAGCCGGTCCCGGCAGAGAAAAGGGAGCAGCAGGCATAGCATCGAGAGAGAGGCGGGATGGATTTGCGGAGGGGAGTATAAATGAGAGGGCACATCAAGCTGTTTACATTGCAGATGAATCTGGAGAAATGCGATCAACTGAGGCTCTCCGGGATTATAAACGAGAGGATTGACCTCAAAGCTCGTTCTTCATCTGGAGAAGACGTATCCCTTCCAAATCTGGCATTGATCTCTGGAAGATGATCCAAAGAATAGTCTGCTGGAAGGGGTAGCGAGGGGGAGAGGATGAGAATCCGGATTGAGATCGAAGATGGCGGACTCAAATCATCGTATGAATTTGAGTCGCAAAACATGGATAAAGAAGCCTTAAGGGAGAAGATCATAGGCTTTCTCTCTGCTTCCAGCATCTTCGAGGGCAGGGATGAACGGGCTGCAATAGGACCCGTACCCGATTACGGCAGCAGCGGAACTCTCATGGACCGCCTGGAGAAGTTCATCAAATACGAGTTCTCCAATACCTGGTTTACCTCTCAGGAGCTGAGAGAGAGGTATGAAACGGTAGCAGATGACATAAAGCTCAGCACAGTCTCCACATATCTATCCAGAATGAACCGCGATGGCCTGCTGGAAAAGAGGGGAAACAGAAACAACCGGCAGTATAGACTGATAGAATCAGTTGAGCCGGAATTGATGCCAAATCACAATTATCAGCGCCAAAGTAGCTATGAAAAGAGAAGAGCAGAGGGCAGATGAGAAAACCTGGCCGGAAGAGCAGCAATAACTTTCCCACCGCCTCCAAGTTTCCATAGCGATTCCGGCCTTCTGCTCTGAATCTTCTGCGGTGGAGTGCTTGTCACCGCCCATCTATCTGGTCGCGGGTCAAATTGATGCTCTGCCTGGCCAGATCGTTCCGGGGATTGATCTCCAAAACCTTCTCGAAGGACTGGAGTGCCTCCTGGAAACGACCCTGCCCGGCCAGAGCTACACCCAGGTTGTATCCAATAAATTCATCCTCCGGATCAAGGACAAGAGCCTTCTGGAAGCTTTCTGTTGCCAAATCTTCTTCTCCGATGCTCTCCTGGGCATAGCCCAGTTCCACCCATAGATCGGGATCGTCGGGAGAGAGCCTGGTTGCATTCTCGAAAGCCTGCCTGGACTGACTGTGATTGCCCATCAGTCTGTACGCCTGGCCCAGGTTGTACCAGACGTCCGCAGAGTGAGGAGAGATCTCTGCCGCCTTTTGCAGGCTTACTGCCGCCTCATCATATCTTCCCAGTCCGGCCTGCAAGCTTCCCAGGTTGGACCAGGCAGCCCAGTTCTCCGGATCGATGGAGACGATATCCGAGAAGCACTGCAGGGAGAAAGAGCTATTGCCGGTGTTTGCCAGAGCCAGGCCTTTCCCCATCAGACTTTCGGTATCTTCCGGCTCCAGGTCAAGGGCACTGTCAAACAGGGGAATGGATTGGCTGTACTCTCCCCGGGCGCAGAGGATGTTTCCCAGTCCTCTGTATCCCCGGGCACTGGGATTTTTCGCCTGGGCCTCCTGGTAGTAGCTCCAGGCTGAATCCAGGCTTCCCTTTTGATAGAGGGCTTCTGCCAATCCCAGGACGGCATCCCCATTCTGGGGCTCGATATCCAGTGCCTTCTTGAAGCTCTCAATGGCCGGATCGATATCTTTCTGCTTTAAAAGGATCTCTCCTCTTCCCGTCCAGGCAGGGGAGCTGTTGGCATCCTGCCCCAGAAGCTCATCATAATACTGCAGAGCCTGGTCGAGTTTCATGAGATCCGACTGGGCGCGGGCCATTCCCAATAGAGCCCTTGTATTCCGATCTATTGCCAGTATGCGGCCATAGACCTCAGCCGCCTGGGATGGATCGCCCCTTTCCAAGAGGCTATCTCCGATCTCCTGCAGGGCTATGATATTGTCCGGTTCCTTCTCCAGGATCAGGCGGTAGCACTCCACTGCCCCGTCCTTCTTCCCCAGGCCGCCCAGAGCCTGCCCTTTTCCGTACAGGGCGGAGAGGTTATCCTCCTCTATCTGCAGAGCAGCCTGGTAAGACTCCAGGGCGGATGAGTATTCCTCCATTGCTAAGAGCAGTTCGCCCCGGCCAAGGATCGTTTCCATATCGCGGGGACTGATCTTGAGGGCCTGATCGAAGGCCTGGAGAGATGAGTTGAACTCTCCTTTATCATATCGTGCCAAAGCCAATCCCCGCCATGATTCCGGATCCTGGGGATTCTCCTCTAATGCAGCTTGATAGTCCTCTTCAGCCAGATCGTTCTGCCCTAGCTGGCGGAGGCATTCCGCCCTGCTCAAAAGTGCGCGGGCGTCGCCACTGTCCGCCTCCAGCAGCCGGTTGAAGCTCTCCAGAGCCTCGGGATAGCGGGCCAGGGAGAGGAGCAGACTGCCCTGGTTGAACAGGGTGTCGCTGTGGTTTCCCTCCTGGGCCAGGGCTCGCTCATAGCTCGCCAGAGCGCGATCGTAATCTTCCAGCATCTCCTGGGCTCTGGCAAGCCGGTTCCAGAGGATTATGTTCCCGGGATCGAGGCGCAGAGCGTAGTCCAGACATATCTGGGCCATTCGGTACCTTCCCATCTGGATGAGAATCTCTGCCTTCAGGCTCCAGGCCTCTCCCAGGGACTGATTGATCCTCAGAGCCCGGTCCAGAGAGCGAACCGCTTCTGGAAGATATCCCTGCTGAGAGAGAATCCTTCCTTTGAGAAGCCATGCTTCTGCACTCTCGCTCTCGATCTCAAGCGAGCGGTTGATGCTTTCTGAGGCCAGGAAATACGAGCCGTTCTGGATGTAGTCTATGGCTTCTCTCATATACTGGGCATAGCGACCGGAGTTATCGCTGCTGGTGGTGGCTTCAGCGAGGAAGGATTCTGAGATGAGCAGGGCGCAACTCAGGAGAAGACAGATCAACAGGATCCTGGTCCGGGTGGAGTTCTTGTCCATTGGCATCGGGATTAAATGTTATTGGCCAGGGGATAAAATTTGCCTTTCACTGGTGAAAAAATAGGTTCTTCCCGGATTTGCTTTCACTGCAGGATCAGTTCCACTGCATCGCCATCCTCCAGCTTCAGAGCATCACGTAATCTCCGAGGAGATATGACCTCCACCAGATCTGCCGGATATGAGCTCCTATCTGCCCGGATGATTGCCCCTTCCAGGCCGTTGATTTTTATCCTGTAGCACTTGCATCCTCCAAAGGTCCTCTCCTCCTCCCGGAATCCCTCTATACGAACCTGATGGGGACCGGGATTGAAGGGCTGGTCCAGCTTGATGTTGAGTGTGCCGGGAAAGGGCACAAATCCGAGCTTCTGGAAGAACTGATTGCGATAGCCTTCGCGAGAGATGTAATACTGCCCTTCACCCAGGCCTCCCACCACTCTTCCTCGCATGACTGCGGTTTTTTCTCCTTCAAAGATCCGCCTGTAATCCTGATACTCTGAAAGAAGAAGCAGCCTTCCGATCTCAGTGATCCTGATCCTCTGACCCGATCCAGTCACCCTGCGGTCGATGCAGCCTCTCTCCTCAAGGGAATACAGCCTCCTGCTGGCAGTCTGCGGGCTGGTTAGCAGAAGGGAGGCCAGAGTAGAGTTTGATACTCTGATCTGTTCGTGCAGCGCTCCTAAGAGTGCCAGATGCTTGAGTGTCTCGATATCCAAAATGAATCCCCACAAGGCGGTTGGTCAAATATCTGAAGCTATATAATTGGCGGCTAGCGGGCCTGCCGGAGTGAAAAAAGTGCTCAAGTTGATATGAAATCCAATTACGCCTTCCTCCTCCGCCCTCCTCCCGTGGTCAGGATCAAGTAAATCGACTTGAAGGTATTGCCGATGAAAAACTTTGGTGGAGTCCTCTTGCCTATGATCTTCGTCCTTCCCCCCTGGATGGCGTCGATCGCTTCCTCAGCATCTCCAGCATCGATATCTGTGACCCCCAGGCCCACAGTGGCGGCAAAATGTGAGTCGCTCCCGGCGACCGCAGGGAGGTGACGCCTTTTCGCCCCGATCAGGGCGCGGGCATTGGCTATGCCGAATAGGTGCTTGGAGTTGTAGACCTCCACGGCATCGCAGTCCGGTATGCGGCCGATGGCATGGCGGAAGGGATGGTACGGATGGGGAACTATCGTTATCCCTCCCTGCTCATGCGCCAGGTCGGCGGTCTCCTCCGGACTGAGGCCCCGGCGGGGCAGCTCGGAGATTCCCAGGACCAGCAAGTGGCCCTCCGAGGTTGTGACTTCTGCCCCGGGGATGAGGATCAGGTCCAGCTTATCCTCCCGGATGACTTTCATCGCCTGCTGGGACCCTTTCAGTGTATCGTGATCGGTAATGGACAGGCCGCCCAGATCCCGGCGGGCGGCAGCTTTCAGAATAGTTCTGACATCGTCCCGTCCATCGGAGCAATTGGAGTGGACGTGCAGATCAAACCTCATCTGGCGACCCCTGGAACAGCGAGACAGCCCTGGAGAGCGGAAGCGGCAGCAGTGGCCGGGCTGGCCAGATAGACCCGTCCTCCTTTGCCCATTCTCCCCGGGAAGTTGCGGTTGGAGGTGGAGACACATACCTCACCTTCTGCTAACACCCCCATATGGGCTCCCAAGCAGGGTCCGCATCCCGGCGGACCGATCATGGCTCCCGCTTCCACCAGTGTCTGGATGATACCGCTTCGCAGTGCATCGAGCAAGACTTCTCTAGATGCCGGTATGACCAGGGTTCTGGCACGGACTCTCTCTCCTCTCAATATCCTGGCCGCCACCTCCAGGTCTTCCAATCTGCCGTTGGTGCAGGTGCCGATGAAGACCTGATCTATCTCCAGCCCTGCCAGCTCCGAGACCGGCCGGACGTTGTCCACCCGGAAGGGTACTGCCACCTGGGGCTCGAGCCCAGTTATATCGTAATCGTATTGCTTTTGGTATGAATCCGGATCGGAGTGGACCGGCGTGTAAGGCTGACGGGCCCGGCCGGAAAGCCATTCTTCAGTCTTCCCGTCCGGAGGGACGATGGCCGCTTTGGCCCCCATCTCCACCCCCAGATTGCACAGGGTCATTCTCCCCGATATGCTCAGATCCTCTATGGCCGGACCGGTATACTCGATCGCCTTGTAGGTGGCTCCATCTGCACCCAGATCTCCTATCACCATGAGAGCGATGTCCTTGGCGGAGACGAAAGGAACGGCTCTGCCCTCCACCCGCACCCCAAGGGTCTCGGGCACCCGGAACCATAAGCGTCCTGCGGAATAGATCTCGGCCATGTCCGTGGCTCCAACGCCGGTGCCAAAGGCTCCAAAAGCGCCATAAGTGCAGGAATGGGAGTCCGCTCCCACCAGGAGGGTGCCGGGGAGAGCGAAGCCCTGCTCGGGGAAGACCTGATGGCAGACTCCGGTGCCGCAATCGAAGAAGTGGGCGATCTTCTGCTCGCGTGCCCACTCCCTCACCTCTCTTTGCAGGTCGGCAGCGGTCTCGTTATTGGCCGGGACGATGTGATCGAAGGGCACGACTACCCTCTCCGGGTCCCAAACCCTCTCCGACCCCATCTCCCGGAAGGACCTGATGGCCAGGACCGATGTCCCGTCATGAGACATGGCATAATCAATACCCGCCTCCACGATCTCCCCTGGCTCTGCCATCTCAGCGTGGCCGGAGGCGCGGGAGAGTATCTTCTGGCTTATGCTCGCCAGGTCTCTTCCTCCTCAGTGCTGCTCATGCTCTCTCTCAATGGCGATCCTCCAGTATCTCAGGTACCTGTTATCGATCCTCTCGTTTATCTGTTATCGATTCTCTCTAATCCCGTCGCTTGCATTGGATATCCTCCTCAGAGGGCATCATATAGGCGATGTCCTCAGCCGGGTGGCGGTAGAGCCGGGAGCCGAGCCGCTTCTGGTCCAGGATATGGCCTATCAGGCCGATGCTGCGGCCCAGAGCGAAGAGGCCGTTCAGGTATCCCAGGCGCACCACCTCATCGATCTCCTCTTTGCTGAAGGCACCGCAGGAGCTCATCAGGTCGATGAACAGAATGCCGATGCAGCCGTCGACGTTCAGTATCAGGTTGCCTTTCTTGGCGGTGGTGAGTTCCTCTACCTGCAGAGCATAGTTCAGAAGCTCTGTCGAGGGGAAGTTGGCCCGGGCATAGCTTATCAGCAGCTGGACTCTCTTGTCCGGATTCTTGACGCTCTTGATCTTGTGGCCGATGCCGGGGATGTTGATACCCTTCTTTTTCATCTCACTCACAAACTGCTCCGGAGCAAGGCCGGTCTCGCGAGCCCGCTTGAACTCCCGCGCTGCATCGTCGATCGCCCCGCCAAAACGGGGGCCGATGGTCAAAAGGCCGCTGCATAACGATGAGATCAGGTCCTTGCCTGCACAGGAGGCCACTATGGCATTATGCGCCCCCGAGACCGCCGGTCCGTGGTCGGCCACGATCTGAATGACCAGCTCTATGAAGTGGGCGGCATAGTCCGGCAGCTCCTTCTTGAACCACAACAGGCCGATGACTCCACCGATCCCCATCTTCCGGTCCAGGACATCGGACAGCTTCCTTCCGGCATAGAGCAGCTCCTCGCCGCTGTCATCGGATATCGTGCAAATGAATGTGGTGGGCTTGCGGATGTCGCCCGAGGCCAGGGCCTTGCTGTAGTCGGCGGGGATGCGGGGCACCTCCGGCTCCTCGAACCTCTGCACCATACCTCCAGAGATGAGCATATCGTAGACCTCACGCACCACATCTCCATAGCCGTCAAAGGAGTCGGGCACATAGGCACCGGCCTGGCGGAAGGCATCGTTTTTGGCCTGAGCAGTCTCCTTTTCCGTGTTCGCTTTGGCCCCGGCATGGCCGAACTGGACGCTGGCCGGGAGATAGGGCGAGCAGGTGCCTGTGACCCAGGCCACCAGAGGTTTGGTGATCTTCTTCTCCTTCAGGGCCTGGATGATCATGTACTCGTCCTCCCCGCCCAGCTCGCCCAGACAGGCGATCATCTTGATGGCTGGATTTCTCTCATAGCGGAGGATGTGGTCGAGCATGTTCGATCCAGGGTAGCGGTCTCCTCCGATGGCCACTCCCTCATAGATGCCGTCGGAGTTTCTGGAGATGATATTGAAGGCCTCATTGAGCATGCCTCCGGATTTGGAGACAAAGCCCACGCATCCCGGTCGGTAGAGTTTGGAGGCGATGATGTTCTCGATGGTGCCGGCGGTGTTCCCTATGCGGAAGGCGCCTGCTGTCATCCCACCCACTGTCGCCGGACCGATGACTATCTTGTCCAGTTTCCTGGCTGTAGCGGCCATTACCCTGGACTGCCTCTCAGGCACGCCCTCGGCAATGACGGCGACGACGCGAATGGTGTCCTCCTGAAGCGCCTCCATGGTGGTCTCAAAGGCTGAGCGATGGCTGGCAAAGTTGACCATCACATCTGCCTCCGGATAGGCGGCTGCCGCCTGGGTGATGGTCTTGTACATGGGCAGGATTATCTCTTTGGTTCCCCAGAATGCCTTATGGATACCCGCCCGGCCCGGATTTATGATGGCCGAGATGCTTGAAGACTCGCGCTTGCAGATATAATCGAAGTCCAGCATGCGCTGGATGGCATTGGTCTGATAGCCATAGACGAATGCTTTTGTATTTCTGTCAAAGAGAACGTATTCTTTCCTGCTCATTGATTCTCCTCCAGTGCCAGGGGGACGATTCTCGTCATATGGGTCTCCGGACCGTGAACCTGTATGGAAACTCCGAGCCTCTTGCCCAGTTCCCTCATCAGCTTTAAGCCCTGCTCGTAGTTCGGACCTCCCCGACGCACGTATATCTGGACTCCCGCCTCCTGCAGCTTCGGCTGGTACTCCTCCAGGGCCATGACCACTCCCTTGAAGGTCTTGGCCACATCGGTGAAGTTGGCAATCGCCCCGCCGATGAGCAGCACCTTCCCTTTGGGATCTTTGCGGCGGGTCATCAGGTCCAGGATGGTGCAGGTGTAGTGGTAGGTCTCCTCGGTGTTGGGATCTCCGCTGTACTCACCGTAATTGGCCATCTCAGTGGCATGGCCAAGGTCGCAGATGGTATCAGCATAGATCACGCTTGCTCCTCCACCGGCGACCATCGTCCAGACCCTCCCCTCCGGATTGAGGATGGTGAGCTTCAGAGAGGCACCGGTCTTGGAGTCGATCTCTTTGATGAACAGCTCCTCTTTGGAGGGGGTCCTGCCAAAGGGTTCCGGGAATACCAAGCCCGCCCATCTCTTCTTCTGCCAGTACTCCTCTGCATCATCCAGCTTTGCCACCATATCCAGGGGGACGACGGATTTACCCTCGAAGGTGAAGGGATTGATCTCCAGGTAGGCAAATCCAGTGTCGCTATAAAACCGCCATAAGGCAGTGATGAACTTCTCCACAGCAGCCTTTCTCTCTCCCAGCTCCGCCGGCAGCCTGGAGCCTATGTCCAGGTCGTCTATTCCCGCCAGGGTGTCCACATGGATAGTGACCACCCGGTCCCAGTTCTCCTCCACACCGACTCCGCCAGCCATGGAGAAGAAGATGTTATCCCCTTCGTAATCCGAACTGATGGCCACATAGAACTCCTCTTTGTGAGGGGTGAAAGGCTCTATCAGGAAATGTGACAGCCTACCGGTTATTCCACCTATGGTGACCTCTAAACCCATTTTCTCTTTGAGGTATCCCTTTGCTTTCTCCCAGTCCGCATCCAGAAGAACCAGGCCCAGCTTTCCTCTCTTGCCGAAGAGCTGGTCGGGCTTGACCACGAGTCGCGTTGTCTTCAGCCAGGGATTTTCCCTTTCCAGCTCCTCGGTATCCGTCTCAGGCCCAACCAATGCCAGGTTCCCTTTATATGAGAAATCATCGAGGTACTCGGGAAGGTATTTAGCCAACAGATTCTTTGCGTCGTATTCCCTGATGCCTCTTTGTGCCATGTCAAAAACCACCTTCGCCGCCCTAATGCTCTTCTTATTTACAAACTTTTCTCCGGGCGAAGATATTTGTTTCGGGAAAATATTAAAGATACTTCCGGTGGACTGGGCTCGATATGAATTATCCTGCTTCCGAATTAGCCATGATTGAACCCGCAGCAAGAGTCCTGGCTGGGATAGAGAAAAGGTATCAGGCCTGCCAGAACTGCCCGGCGGAGCCCAATCTGGACAAGACCCGCGGGTGCCGTGAGCTGCCTGGAAGGATAGAGAGGTGCCGCTCCTGCGGGAGAGCGACGCTTGATGCGGTAATGCTGGATGCCCTTCATGTCCTGCATGAATTCGGCCTGCGCGACGGGCGGGATACGCTGAGGAGCGTTGGATCGCCCCTGGTAGCTGTGGGCTATCCCCTGGCCTACTCCCCCCGCCTGGGGCCGGACAGCCTGATCATCCAGGGGGAGAATATATCCCGGCACGCTGCCCAGGCCATGGTCGAGCGGATCGGTGAGGTCAAAGGGGTCATCCTCTCGGGAGGCGTTCCCGGAATGCATGATACAGGGACAAAACCTCAGCAGAACCTGCTTTTAGCCGGGTCCGATCTGAGGGCGGACGTTTGCCAGAGCCTTTTTGGGGAACTGGTCATCTACAAGAGCCAGTCGAAGATTCATATCGAGTTCTCCAGGCAGAGTGCTCCCAAGATGATGATCATAGAGCGGCTTATGATGCAGGGAAAAGCATGCCGGGTGGTGGACGGGCTGTGCGGCCCGGGGACGTTGGGGCTGATGTGCGCCCTGGCCGGGATCAGGGAAGTGGTCCTGAACGATGCCTGGCTGCCGGCGGTGCGAAACGTCCTGCTCAACCTGGAGGCCAATCGGGAGCTGCTGGGGATCGAGGAGATAGAGTATCCCGAGACATCCTCTCAGGAGGTCGGAAGGGAACCGGTGCTGGTGGGCCGGGCCAGGGGCGCATGCGATATCGAGGTTTATCACGGCGATCTTGCCAGGCTCTTTGAGAGGGCCCGGCCCGCTGACCTCTGCCTGATCGATCATTTTCCGGGAATGGATACTACAGAGCTGGAGAAGGCCTGCCGATGCTGCAGAAATGTGGTGGTCATCTA
The DNA here is from genome assembly GCA_034679645.1 of Methanothrix sp. Lineage (GTDB taxonomy): Archaea > Halobacteriota > Methanosarcinia > Methanotrichales > Methanotrichaceae > Methanothrix. The sequence goes on from JAXDAR010000232.1 coordinate 16,244, forward strand.
GCACTTGAGGAATTTTAAAAGCAATGACGAGCTAAAGATGATGACTCAAAGCAATGATAGATGGGACAGCGCGGATTCGAACCGCGGTCCAAGAGTCCCAAACCCTCGAGGATAGACCAGGCTACCCCACTGTCCCAACAGCGAGTGCTCCCTTGTGGTATGTTGTCTTTAAAAGCCTTTTGCTAACCTTTTCTCCCCCCCGGCGATCAGAGGCTCCCGGTTTATCTTCTTGACCAGGTAGGCGGTGGCAGCTCCACCGATGGCCGTCAGCATCCACAGCTGGACCAGCCGGATGAGAATGGTTGCCGCCACTGCGGTGTGCACGGGAAGGCCGATGGCCGCGAACAGAGTGCTCATCACTATGTCCACCAGCCCCACTCCGCCGGGCAGGAATATGGGCAGCATCTGCAGGAATATCATGACCGAATAGACCGCCAGGACCGCCCACAGGGGGACAGTCACTCCCATCGACCTGAAGACGACCACCGCCACCATGGTCATGCATAACCATGCCGCCAGGGCCCAGAAGGTGCTGATGAAAAGGCTTTTCTTGTGCTCAGCCAGAAGCATCATGGACTGGTGGAACCGGCCCAGTATGCGGCGGCATTGATCTCTGTTTATGTGGATCGGGAATAGCATCTCCACGTACTTGATGATGGCAAAGGCGATCCTCTCCAGCCAGTCGTCGAAAAAGCAGATGGCAAAGAATGTGCCGTTCAGGATGAGCAGTACCAGGGCAATGGTGTAGCAGGTGGCCAGAGCCCAGGGGGGAGCATTGGTGGCCAGATCCAGGTACGCGAGGCCGATGGCTGTTCCCAGGAAGAAGGGTATGGCGGTGATTATTCTGGTGGTGGCCACAGTAGCCGAGGACTGGTCGATTCGCGATCCGCCATCCAGCTTTTCCAGGAAGTAAACCCGGGTCGTCTCCCCGGAGAATGTGCCCGAGGGTATGAGATTATTCATGAAGCCGCAGGAGAGATAGATGAGAAATATGTCTCGGATGGGCACCTTATAGTCGAATTTGAGGACTATGGCCCTCCAGGCTAAGGCATCGCATAATACTCCCAGCAGGGCCAGAAGGACGGCCAGAGAAAAGAGGCTCATGTCGACGCTCCTCAGGCTGTCGATCACATCCTGGTAGCCGGCATGATAGAGATAGAGAAAGTAGGCGAGGAGGCCCACCGCAATCAAAGCTATTGATTTTTTCGCCTGAATGGTAGGAAGCTCAATCTCGCTCTTCACATACTGGCTAATGGGACAGTCGGTTAAAAATATTCCGTTCGGACTTTCTGGGGGCGAATCAGCCTATCGATCTAATCACAACCTTTTTAAATCCTGGTTTGATAGGGTGATCCCATGGGAAAGACAGGAAGCATAGAATGGGTTAAGATCAAGGGCAGAAAGGGCCAGGTCAGGCAGGTAACCAAGGCCGAGACCACTCATAAGAAGCCCGGTCCGTTGCAGAAATATACCGCCTCTGGTTCCAGAGTTAAGAAGATAAAGAGATCTATCAAGGCCACTCAGATCAGAACATGATTTCCCAGGACGTAGTGCTTGTACGCTACGGGGAAATCGCTCTTAAGGATAGCTGGACCAGGCAGAGTTGGGAACGCATCCTGAAGAGCAATATAGCCTTCTGTTTGCATAAAGCGGGGGTGGATCACCGGATCTCCGGGAGCGAGGGCCGGGTATTCATCCATACTCAGGATGCGAGGGCGGTGGGGATTGCCGCCCGGGTTTTTGGAGTCGTCTCCGCCAGTTCTGCTCAGACTGTGCCTTCCAATCTCGATGATATCAGCCGGGCGGCAGTGCAGACTGCTCTGGGCAGGATGGATATAGCCATGCAATCCGTTTCAGGCGCAGGCTCGGCGGTGCGGACGTTCGCCATCCGGCCCCGCAGGTTTGGGGTCCCCTTTACCAGTGTGCAGATTGGCCGGACCGCGGGGGAAGCAGTTCGGCTGGCCACCGGCGCGGCAGTTGACCTCGATGATCCGGATCTGGAGATATTCGTCGAGGCCAGACACGAGGGGACCTATATCTTCACCGATGTGGTTCCCGGCCTGGGGGGATTGCCCCTGGGCTCGCAAGGCAGGATGCTGGTGATGATCTCCGGGGGGATCGATTCCCCTGTTGCCGCCTGGATGATGATGAAAAGGGGCTGCCCGGTATCTCTATTGCATTTCGACTCCCGTCCTTTTGCCGATGCCATAGGTCAGTCCAGGAGGAGTGCCGAGGTTCTGGCGGAATGGACCTGCGGCCGGAAGATCAACTTCATCACTGTTCCCATCAAGAGAGGAATAGAGAAGATTCAGATGCATTATCCCCGCGCCACCTGTATTCTCTGCCGGCGACTGATGTACCGGATAGCGGCTCAGGTGATGGAGAGGGAGAAGGCGCTGGGGGTGGTCACCGGCTATTCCCTGGGCCAGGTGGCCAGCCAGACGGCGGAGAACATCCTGGCAGAGCAGGCGGCGATAGGGGTCCCGGTATATCATCCTCTCATCGCCATGGACAAGTCGGAGATAATCGATCTGGCCAGAAAGATCGGCACATATGATATCACCACAGAGACCAAGTCCTGCACCGCCGTCCCCAGCAAGCCCATGACCAGGGCCAAAAGGGATGAGATCCTGCAGGCGGAAGAGGAGCTGGAGCTGGTGAGCCTGGCCCGGGAACTGGTCAGTGAGATGACGGTGAGCAGAATTGGGTATGAACTGGATTCAGGGGAAGATTCTGGAACCAAGATCGATCAATAAGGCAAACCATCAGAGCAGATCCTGGTGCAAGATCGACCCCTTGTTGATCTCTCACAACAGCAGCTAATTTTATTAGATCTTTAGCTTATCTGATTCGCCACGGCCAGTGATTTTCTTTGGCTCCTCGCTGTCTTGTGTGGGCTTTGTGACTCAAACTTAAAACCACAAAGGCAAAAAGACACAAAGGATTCAATCTCGATATGAAGATTAATCAGCGATATGAAAAGACATCATTGTGCCTTTGTGTCTTAGTGGTTCATTTTTTGTGTTATCGCTAGGAACAACCGAAGAGGCAACAGAAGGCCAATGATTAGGTCGGTCTGCAGAGGCGGCCCACTGGAAAGGGCGAAGATCCAACCTTTTCTTTTTCATTGGCTGCCTGGCAGGCCCTCCTGCCTTTTTTGCCTCATTGGCAGCGCTTTCGACCAAAACATAAATATTTGAAGAAGTTCTAAATGATAAATTGCCGCAAAGATAGGGAAAAGCGCTCGGAGCAGGAGGGAGTATCAGGTCCTGCAGTCGGATAAGCTGGAGGTATGTTCTGTTGGAAGAGAAAGAAATTCGGGAAAAGGAAGAGAAGGGCAGGATGACTGTGCAGGAGGCGGGGAGGAAGGGGGGGATGAAGACCGCCGAGACCCACGGCAGGGAGTTTTACGAGAAGATCGGCCATAAGGGCGGCCAGAAGGTAAAGGAGTTGATAGAAGAGGGAAAGAAGGCCCTTAGTCGCTCTGAAGAGGGATGAAGAGGCCTGCATAGCGCTTCAGGCCAGCCATCCCTCACGGATCAGGATAACCAGAGCGCAGAGCATGAGAATCCATCTTGCATATTCTGCCAGAATGAAAAAGATGATTATTTTGTCTGATGGCTGATATGGATCAGGCCCTTTAAAATAGTCGTGCTATTCCGAAATCTATATGTGCAACTTTATTATTATAGTAGTACAAAACCTGGAGGTATGACTATGATATCTGTGAACAGATGCAGTTGCAGCATTTTTCAGTACACGACCGTTTTGCTGCTGTTCTCTTGTCTGATGATAATGCTTGTTGCTCCCACAATGGCGCAATCACCAACAGCGGCATTGGGAAACATCTCCCTTCCTTCTGCAGACCCGGCTGCTGCAAGGGCGGATTTGGTCTATGATTTTCCTGCCGACCATCTTCTGCATGCCCCGCAGTCCATTGTCAAGGAGCCGGAGCATTTCCTGGAGTGGCTCTACTGGACTGGAGCCCTGACCGATGCCAAGACCGGAGAGCTGCTGGGATTCCAGTACACCCTCTTTCAGCAGAACCTCCGGCCGGGATTGATCGGCTATATTAATCATGCCGCGATAAGTGATGTGGCCAATAGCCAGCATCCCCGTTACCAATATGCCACCCTGCCGGAAGAGGCAGAGATCACCAATGGCACTGATAGCACAAGGGGAGACTTCTGGCGCTATCAGGATGCTCAGACCACCCTTACCTATTGGATGGATCTGGATGCCTGGAATATTAAAACAAGCGGAAATGTATCCGATGACGGCGGCCACGGGCAGAATATCTCACTGAATTTAACACTGGTTAATGACGATCTTGGCTACTATCTGCATCATCCGGGTGGAGTGAATGTTGCCGGGTTCTGCGAGAAGGTGGACCGGGAGAACATGACCGGAATGACCCGCTACTACACTCATCCTTCGATGAATACCACCGGCACGGTGAACATCGATGGTCGCGAGATCCAGGTTAGTGGGGAGAGCTGGTTTGATCACCAGTGGGGGGGCTTTGGGAGGTGCTACCCTGATTGGGACTGGTTCAGCCTGAGGCTTGATGACGGGAGATATCTGATGCTTTATGCCATCAAAGATCCTATGGGCCAGGAGATATTAGATTTGCGGGGCCTGACGTATATCGATTCAGAGGGCAATGCATCCTGGAGGACTGGTGAGGATTCTTTCAATATGACCGTCACCAGATGGTGGACCTCAGATATCTTCGGCCTCAGCTATCCCCTGGACTGGAAACTCAGCACCCCCGTGGGAGATTTTGCCATAGAGCCGTACTTTGACGAGCAGACGATGAATGTGGCAGAGGAAGAATCAAATTACTGGGAAGGGATAATGCGCGTGAGGGAGGCGAATCTCTCCGGGGAGCAGATTGGCGTAGGCTATATGGAGCTGGCAAGATACGCACCCATCTCCGGCATAGGAATATGATCGCCCGAGTGGATGATCATACAGAATAGAAAATCGAAACTAGCGGCCCTCTTTTTGAGGAAGAGATGCCGCATATTTTTCGATACAGCTCTTTTTTTCAGGTCCTTGATGTCGTTCTTCGTCCAGATTGGCTTTACTTCTTTGTCCCTTTATCTGGAGCCGTCTTGCATACCGGCCCCTTCAGGTAGACATACCAGTAGAGCGCCGCCACGAACAGGGCTGCTCCGACGATGTTGCCCAGAGTGACCGGGATCAGGTTGGTGATGAAGAAGTTGTACCATCCTGCTCCGCCGACCAGGTTAGCGGTGGTTATTCCTGCGGTTGACAAATTAGCGGCGATGGCCGGGTCATTGGCGGCGAAGATGCCCAGAGGAATGAAGAACATATTGGCCACGCTGTGCTCAAAGCCGATGGTCACGAAGGCCATGATGGGAAACCAGCAGGAGAAGATCTTGCTGATTATGTCCTCTGAGCTTATGGCCAGCCAGACGGCGAGGCAGACCAGCCAGTTGCAGCCTATCCCCCGGAGGAAGGCGGTGCCAAAGTCCAGGCCGCATTTGGTGTTGGCCACAGTGGCCGCCCAGCCCGCCCAGGGGAGGTTGTCGAAAAAGCCGCACTGGTAGGCCAGGAAGTAGGCCACGAAGACCGATCCCACCAGGTTGCCGATATAGACGAGCGACCAGTTCTTGACCAGACCCCGGAAGCTTGCCTCGCCGTTCAGGACGCTGATGGGAGCGAACATGCAGTTGCCTGTGAACAGCTCCGATCCGGCGATGACCACCAGCATCAGGCCCACAGGGAATACCGCACCGGCGGCGAACTTGACCAGGCCCCCCGGCACGGCGATCTTCCAGATCTCTCCCCCCGGGCCGGTGATGGTGCCGTTCGACAGCCCTCCGGCCACAATCTCGCTCAAAAGGGCTCCAAAGGCGATGTAGGCCCCGGCCAAAAAGCCCAAAACCAGCAGCTTCTGCCAGGTCATATTGCATTTCGTGCATCCGGCAGCTATGGCTGCCTTGGCGATATCAGCGGGAACTTTGAATGCTATTGTTTCTCCCTCCTGGGGCGGGCGAGGGCGGCTTCTGGCAGGACGGCTCCATTTTCCTATTCAGTTCATTCTTGGACTTGAAAAGTCGCTCCAGGAGCATCTCTCCAATCCTGCTCTGCAGCTTCACCCGGCATGGTGGCCAATGCATGCCGGGATATTATGTAAAAGGTTTGCGGTTGCAGTAGACCTGTGTGCAGTAGATCTGCGATTATTGAGTTAGCGGAATCGTTGCATCAGCCGTCCAGGATTGGCATGATCTAGGAATTCGCCTCCTGGGCGCATTGGATAGCTCTTTCCCTCAGATCTTTGCTCTCCGTATCATCCGGATTCAATTGAATGGCTCTATCAAAAGCTTCAACTGCTTCTTTGCATCTCTCTTGATCCAGAAAGATGAGCCCCCTGTCGAACCAGACAAAATCCATATCCGGATCCATTTCAATCGCTGCATTGTTCCATTCAATAGCCAGATCATATTTGCCCATGTAATGATAGGTGTTTCCCTTCTCATTTAAAATATAAACATTAGGCGGATCCTTTTCATTCTTGGGATCGAGCGCATATGCCAGCTCCAATGCATCAATGGCTTCAGCAAATGTATTGTCGGCTTCTTCTGAACCATTCATCTCTTCGTAATAACCCTTCTTGTTTAGAGCCCAGCCCTTTAAAAGAAGATTGTATTCATTGTATTCTGGGTACTTTTTAATTATATTATTAATAATATTTAAAGCGTTTGCGAATTCGCGCATCTCAACCAGGTTGTTGATTTTGGAATAGGAATTAACCAAGTCTGCAGGCATGTCTGGCTGCTTCCCTGGCGACGTTTCAGGAGAGGAATATGGAATACCTGTTTGAGTTTGATTTTGAGTATCATCTGGAGATGGAGTCGGAAGCAAAGGAACGAAGATCACTGCAGCAAGAGCAAAAATCAAAATGATGATGACAGTAGCAAGGAAAGGCAATACTTTATTAATCGATCTCGGGTATCGATTCTCAATCTGCCCCGAGGGCGCTTCATCTCTAATCCTATCTTTTTTCTGCTCATCGCCTGTACTTACCATAATATTGGGAAGCAAGAAGACGAAGTTTCCGGGATGGTAAATATCGATGCCACTTATATAATCGAGGAAGGGCATCTGGCCTTCTGCACCATCTGCAGATGTTTCGCAAGAGACCCTCGGCTGGATGTAATCGAAAAGCTCAGTTGCTGTGATGAGACCATTACTATCTCGATCGGCATCTCCCCGCAGGCCATCGAGCAGAGCGGCGGTGAAGGCGGAATGTCCCGGGATATTGCCGCTATCTCTTATGGGCTGATCCACATCTCCTGCGGTCATTATTTGATAGGCCTTCTTCTCAGTGAGCTTGCGCAAATACACATCAGTAAGCTGTTTTGGAGACTCCTCGGGCCTTCCTCTAATCCGGGAGGTGATAGCTGCCACACCGCTGAAGCAGCAGTCCAGGATTATGAGGATGTGCTTGGCCGGGATCCTGTCGCAGGCCTTTCGCAGCTCATCCATATCGATGTGATCGATTAAAGTGTCCTTTCTGGCATCCTGGGGGACTATGTAGCCAATCCGTCCACCATCTTTGCTCAACTGGCTCTCGCCATGTCCGGAGAAGAATATTATCAGTCTGTCCTCAGGTCCCACCCGATCCTTGAGATCTTCCCTGAGATACCTGAGAATATTTTCCCGGCTTGCATCTTTATCCAGCAGGGGAATGATCTCATCAAAGCCATATTTCTCTTTTAGGAGAGCTGCAAAGGCCTCTGCATCATTCCGGGCATTTTTCAGCGGCCTGCCCTCATAATCATTGATGCCCATGATCAAGGCCCAGCTCTTCTGGTAATACGGATGCTGGCCTGCCGGGCCATTTCCAGCGGCCGGGAGGCGGAGGTTGCGACTTATTTGCTCATCGGGCATCTCTTCTCTCCGGCAATTTATCTTGCGCTCCTTGTTTTCAGCTCAGCCTGAGCAGTGGTCCATACCTTGCTCGGATAGCGAGCCGGCTCCACGTTTCTCATGGTGGGCAATTCCGAGGTTATGGCTGCCATCATCGCTTCCAGGGGATCTTTTGGCCTCTCGCCCCTCATCGTTTCCCTTCTGGGCGGCTGGTCCAGGGCAGGCAACTGCAGCCACTGGAAATTGGTGGTGCTCTCCCCAAGGGTGGCAAAGACTTTGATAGTATCGGTTCCCTCTTTATAGCCCTCGGGAAGGATTGCATTCAGTGTAAGGAGCACTTCCCTTCCAGGATCAAGGGGAACAAATCCCTCCGCAGCGCCGGAGGGATAAATCTGGGTGATGCCCCAATCCTGCTGCAGGTCCAGGACGGTGATATTCAGGACGCTATTTGGCTGATACTCTGGAAAGCCATTCTTTATACGCAGAAATGCCCATTCACCATTTTTGACTGCGGGAAGCGCCGGATCATCAAAGGCCTCGGGGTGGGGCTCGTTTGCCGGATCGTAATTGGCATCCTCCTTACCTACAAACTCGACGATTAGCTTTCTGGCCAGGGGCGATGTGGGATCATGGTTTCGGAGATCTTTTGCGGCATTGTACTTGGTCAGGTGCTCCAGGCGGCGGACCACGCCCGCGGCGGCTCCGGCCTCGTCCGCCTTCAGTTCAGGCCTGAGGTTCTCGATCTTCCTGCCGGATGGGTCCCAGATCTCATAGTAGTCCTCTTTATTGACCACCACCTGATAGTCGAGCTTCTCATCTTCAGAGGTCAGAGCAATCCATCTGTTCTCTTTTGCAGCCTCCTCCACCGCCTTCAGGGCAGAATCCTGGTCGACGCCCGCTCCCAGATCGCTCCTGTGGTGCAGATAGATCCTGCTGACCAGGTCTATGGAGTTAGGCTCCAGCAGCACAGCCTGCGCACCCTGTTCTATCTTTGAGTCGCCAAACATCTCAATTATATCTGCCCATGAATCTGCTGCATCCAGGATCGAAATCTCTGCCAGAGCGATGGCTTTTTTCGTGTCTGATAGATCGGTCGTTCCCGAAGCATAGATCCTGAATCGGGCACCCTCGCGCAGGCCATGAGCCTGGCCGGCGCCAATCTGGACTCTATTGCCTGCTGCATCGTACTGCATTACATTCACAGCATAATAGGGCGCAATCCTCTCACTGCCGAAAACTGCTCTGTCGGCATCGCCCTCCATCATCGGCGTTTGCTCTCTGAACCTGCTATGGACCCTGGAGACTATCCGGTCATGGAGGGTCTTGTAGCTCAATCCCGGTCCCAGATCGTCCAGGGATCGAAGGAGGTTGTAGGTCAAAACCCCATTCCGCTCTTTTCCATCGAAGGCGTACTCCAGGGCGGACTCAGAGGGCCGGCAGGCGGCCAAAAGGACGAAAACCCTGGGCACGGGAAGCCAGCCGCTTCCGACTGCCAGGTCGCGCTTTGGTCCGGATCCACCCACAAGATCATCCCAGTTGCCGATCAGCTCTTCTGCAGGGGCGACAAGGCTCTTTGTCGGGCGAGGGGTGGTGTCAACGATGCTCAGGCCGCGGACTGCCACGTTGCCAGACTCGGCATTCAGGCCCCGGACCATGCCCCCGGAGTGGCAGCTATCCAGGACAGCGGTAACTATGAGCCCCTTTTTCACCATGTCATTGAGGAGCTTGGCCAGCTCTATATCTCGCAGGTATCTGGCCTCGGAGTTGCCGATATCCATGGGCACCAGGGCCTCATCAACTCCGGACTCTCCTTTGTGCCTCTGATCGATGGTGGCAGTCCGGCCTCCGTGGCCGGCATAGTGGATATAGACCTGATCGCCTGGGCTGGCCAACTCGGCAATTTTCTTGAATGCCGTCACCATATTCACATATGTGGGCCATAGATCACGTGATTCCGTAGGCTCGCCTTTGGCAGAGGCCGTCGAGGTGAGCTTGATCACATTGCTTTCAGGTATATTCAGCCTTCTTTGCAGAAGCTCACGGTGAACGTTATTAACATCCCTCACGCAGCCGCTGAGATTGGAGTAGTAGTATCCGCCTGGGAGCCTGTTGGGCAGATAGCAGTCTATTCCGATCAGGAGGGCCAACAGGTCGCCATTTTTTTCGCTCATTTTTATCACGCCTAATTGCTGTCAGGTCGATTGCGAAAGGCCTCGGCGATGCAGGGCTGGCATTCGGGCTTGCCGGTCAGGAATTCCCAGGGGTCGTTCTGGAGCCTGTCGAATACGCTCTGATTGAAGCTTCCCTCTTTGGGGCAGGTTCTGACATTTTCAATCTTGTATCTACGCCATTCTTCAATGGTGAGATTCTCTGCCATGCAGTCGCAGGCTTGCTCGATTAGATCCTCATAAGATACTGGCCTGATCCAGGCCTTCCCGTCAAAGCTGCAAGTCAGGACTTTTGAGCCGTCGGGGCTGAAATCCACGGCCAGCACCCCGTCGTCATGGGGCAGCTCATGCAGCTTCTCGCCGCTCGACACATCCCATATGCAGGCCGTCCCATCATCGCTGCCAGTCAGGACTTTTGAGCCGTCATAGCTGAAAGCCACCGCCCGCACCGGGCCGTCATGGGGCAGCTCATGCAGCTTCTCGCCGCTTGACACATCCCATATGCAGGCCTTCTCATCGCTGCCAGTCAGGACTTTTGAGCCGTCGGGGCTGAAATCCACGGCGTTCACCGAGCTATTGTGATCAAGCTGAGCCAAAGGTTGAGTTAGCAATCTGATGCTGCTCAGCAGGGCCATGTCACCATTTGCTGTCTTCCGATGCTGCAGCGATTCCACCGCCAGGAGAACCTTGGTCATGTAGTCGCTCGCCGAAGCTGCATCTATCTGCGTTGACTTGGAGGCAAGATAAAGCGCCAGGGCCTCCTCTGCATTGTCATTCGCCTGGACCATTTGATAGTAGGCGAATGCTGCAAAAATGATTATCGCCAATATAGCCGCCATTCCCAAAATGCGCTGAATCCGTCTGCTCCGCCTTATCCTATCTCTCTCCTCCCTGCTCGCCTCCACCAGCCTCTTTTCTGCCTCATCCCAGGCTCGCATCCCATCTTTACCCTGCTCCACCAGCTCCAGGTCCTGCTCGTCCAGAGGAGTTCCCTCTTTCCCATCCTTCCAGTCCACGGACCTGTTCTCCAGAACGCGCCTGGCCCTCTGGCCGGGCTTATCCGAGTCGGTGAAGAGCTTTCGAACCAGTGGAGCCAGGGTGTCGTGGCATAGCCTCGTCCCCGCTGTCTTCTTCAGCCTCTCCAGCAGGTAGAGGTCCACAGATCGCTGAATCATCTCGGTGACCACCTGGCCTTGATAGCTGTAGGTATTCTGAAGCTCATCCTCAGCTCGCTCCTCAGAAGTTCCCAGCGGCGTGGTATGGAAGGCCAAGAAATCCAGGGCCAGTCCCGAGTTCACCACCTCTGAGTTCCACTCCTCCAGCGAGGCGAGCTGCTGGTCCAAAAAGTCCTGCAGAAGAATTCCCTTCTTCTTCAGTGTTTGGTAAAGAATTTTGTCGAAGACTGGATGGTCGTGATCCTTCTCCCTTGCCATCTCCCACATCTTGGTGAGCAGGATCTGCATGGCCGGAGCAATGGCCGATTCCCGATCCTCGAGCAGGTCATCGGCGATGATCTCGGCCAGACCATCCTCGACCGCAAGGCCATAGCTTTGCCGCAGCCTCTCGCTCTTTGCCGGTCCGTTAACGGATTCTATGATTCCCCTCCTGGTCAGCCGTTCCAGGAGTAGACGGGAAAATGGGGTCTTCCTCTCCAGGAGCTGCTTTTCTATCTCCGCCAGCCATTCTTTACGAAAGCCCAGTATCAGCTTTCCCTGGGGCCGGTGGGCGGGATCGCTGAAGATAGCCTCGAGGGCATCCCAGAAGTCTTTCAATTCATTAGGCAGATCGGGATTGGGCCGGGTGAATGCCTCCTCGACCTGGTCTAAGATGATGATCAAGGGCCTGGCACTCTTTCTTTCTTGAACCAGACAGGATTCGGCAATGCTCATGCCTTCATTAAGAGAAAGCGCCTCTTTCAGCGTTCCCAAGAGGCCCTTTTTGCCGTCCCGGCGGAGATAGTGAACCTCATGGCTTTTTTCCAGGCGGGGAATCAGGCCCGCGGCCAGAACAGATGATTTGCCAACGCCTGACTGGCCATAAAAGAGGATGATTGGGGGAGAATTGCGGTCAACCACTCGTTGATACAGATCACGGATCTCATAGCCCCTGCCAAAGAAGACCTCGGCGTGCTCTCTGGCAAACCAGCTCAGGTGACGGAAGGGGCTTGGTGGCAGGTCACCTGCAGGTACAGGCGGCAGATCAAAGAGAGGATCTCCGACAGCTTCGGGCAGATTCCATCCTGCTGCCAGCTCTGCTCCAGGCCGCAGGTATAGGTCCCAGGGGAGGCGGTCTTCAACCAGATATGTGGGGGTGTGCCCTGCCACATACAGATTTCGAGCACTATTGCCATGCTCTGCCTGGATGGCGGCCCTGGCCTCATTATAGCCCCTCTGGATACTGGCTCCGCCGGCAAGGCTCCTGTAAAAACGGCTGGCAAACTCTGTTGCGACTCTGTCGTCTATGGCCCGAGATGTGGCTATGACTGTGGAGACATTTGCATCCAGAAGGCCCTGCACCTGGTTTTGGGTGGCACAGCCATTGAGGAAGACCAGCTCCAGACCAGTCTGCTGACCCAAAAATGATGCCAGGCCTACGGCATAGGCAGCGGCGGCAGATCCTTCTGTGGATTCGAGCAGTAGCTGATAGCCATTGGCATGGCCTCCGTAGTGAAATATCGCTATCCGATTGCGATATTCTGGATCCTGAAACACATCCAGTATATCCTTTAGGGTGGCATTTGGGCGCTCGACGACATCGCACAGCCCGTTTCTCTTGGCAAGATCGAGGGCTTGCCGAATATTCCGCGCTTCTTCGGGCAGGTTGCGAAGATATTTCACCTGATCATTGCGCTCGTTTGCGAATGCGATGAAGACGACCGGCTTTTTGGAATCGGAGGGCATGGCGTTACCTTATTACCTATCTTTCGAATCAGTAGAGATGATCACATATCGGATTAAAGATAACAAACAATAAAGATATTTAGGTATTATACAGATAAAAACATTTTGGCATCTTTACGAGCAGCACTGCAACCGCTATTCGGCCGATCCGTAACGATAGGCAGACGGGATCTTTTAAGCCTGGTTCATCGAAACAGAAATAGTTGCTGCAGACTTTTGGCAATAATGCCTATAGCAGATCAGTTAGTTCTTCCTTACTGATTCCAGCTTCCTTTAAAAGTTTGCACAACGTTCCCTTAGGAATATCTTTACTATGGATGGGTACAACCGCTTTCCTGCGGGTTTGTGGATGGTAATAGATGCTGTGGCTTCCCGTGGTCCGCTCAAGAATGAAGCCTGCCTTCTCCAAAGCCTTGGCAAGCTCCTGAGAAGAGACCGAAGGCAGCTTAGGCATGGGCAACGATCTCTACAGTGCGATCAATGGTATCTTCGTCGGTTGGAACTTCTTCGCCATGAGCAATCAATATCTGCACATAGCCCTCAATAGCATCTCTTGCCATATCGAGGGCCTCATCAATGGTCTTTCCAAAGGTAACGCATCCCGGAAGTGACGGAACCCATGCGGTATAGACCTCATCTTCTGGTTCCCATCTCAGCATAACGTGGTACTTTAGGACCTTCATCGCAGTTAAAATAGTATTTCCAAATATAACTAACCTCTGCTGTTAACCTATCGAAGCGAAGTCGATTTCGATTCAAATTCCGTAGCTGCTACGTCGTCTATTGCCCGGGAGGCGGATATGACCGCGGATACGTTGGCATCAAGAAGGCCTTGCACCTGTCTCTGGGTGGCGCAGCCATTGAGGAAGACCAATTGCAGACCGGTCTGTTGACCCAAAAATGATGCCAGACCCCCGGCATAGGCGGCCCTGGCAGAGCCATCTGAGGATTCCAGCAGTAGCTTATAGCCGTTGGCATGGCCGCTATGATGAAATATGCAGTCCGGTTACTATATTCTGCATCATGAAATACATCCAGGATATCCCTTAAAGTAGCTTTTCATTTCTTGTTGCGAAAGGCCTCGGCGATGCAGGGCTGGCATTCGGGCTTGCCGGTCAGGAATCCCCAGGGGTCATTCTGGAGCCGCTCAAATGCGCTTTCATAGAAGCTTCCTTCTCGCGGGCAGGTTCTGACTTCTTTAATATCCATGTTGTAACTCTCCCATTCGTTAATAGTGAGATTCTTGCCAATGCATCCACAAGCCTCCTCGAATATATCTGCATAAAATTTCTCAGAAGAAAACGAACTGATCCAGGCTGTGCCGTCGCTGCTGCCTGTCAGAGCTTTTGAGCCGTCGGGACTAAAGGCAACGGCCCACACCAAACCATCATGAGCCAGTTTGTGGATCTCCTGGCCGGTTGAGACATCCCAGAGGCGGGCAGTGTTGTCATCGCTACCCGTAAGAACCTCCGTGCCGAACGGGCTGAAAGCCACGGCCGACACCGAGCCATCATGAGCCAGTTTGTGGATCTCCTGGCCGGTTGAGACATCCCAGAGGCGGGCCGTGCCGTCGTCGCTGCCTGTCAGCACTTTTGTACCGTCGGGGCTGAAGGCCACGGCCCACACCGAGCCATCATGAGCCAGTTTGTGGATCTCCTGGCCGGTTGAGACATCCCAGAGGTGAGCCGTGCCGTCGTCGCTGCCTGTCAGCACTTTTGTAACGTCGGGGCTGAAGGCCACGGCCCGCACCAAGTCATCATGATTCAATCTGCTAACCTCCTGGCCGGTTGAGACATCCCAGAGGTGAGCCGTGCCGTCGTCGCTGCCTGTCAGCACTTTTGTACCGTCGGGGCTGAAAGCCACGGCGTACACCGGGCCGTTGTGAGGCAGCTCATGAAGCTTCTCGCCGCTTGAAGCATTCCAGATGCAGGCCGTCCCGTCATAACTTCCTGTCAGAACCTCCGTGCCGGACGGGCTGAAAGCCACGGCCCACACCGAGCCATCATGAGCCAGCTTGTGGACCTCCTGGCCGCTTGAGACATCCCAGAGGTGAGCCGTGCCGTCGTCGCTGCCTGTCAGCACTTTTGTACCGTCGGGGCTGAAGGCCACGGCCCGCACCAAGTCATCATGATTCAATCTGCTAACCTCCTGGCCGCTTGAGACAACCCAGAGGCGGACCCAGCCGTCCTCGCTGCCTGTCAGGACTTTTGAGCCATCGGGGCTGAAATCCACTGCCAGCACCCAGTCATCATGAGCCAGTTTGTAGACCTCCTGGCCGCTCGATACATCCCAGATTCGGGCTGTGTTGTCAGCGCTGCCAGTCAGGACTTTTGTACCGTCGGGGCTGAAGGCTACTGCCCGCACCGTGCTATTATGATCCAATCTGTGAACTTCCTGACCACTTGAAACATTCCAGAGGCGGGAAGTGTTGTCATCGCTACCCGTCAGGACTTTTGTACCGTCGGGGCTGAAGGCCACGGCCCACACAGTGCCATCGTGATCCAGTTTGTGGACCTCCTGGCCGCTTGAGACATCCCAGAGGCGGGCCGTGCCGTCATCGCTGCCCGTCAGG
>JAXDAR010000233.1:0-4468 GCA_034679645.1 Methanothrix sp.
TGTGAACATCCTCGATCCCAAAGCATTTCTTGATCACAGAGCGCAGATTCTTCTCTCTGGTTTCATAGCTCTTCACCGATCTGGTCCTGCTCGACCTGGCCATCTCGTCGGAGGTTAGGCCGATTACCACCTCCCCCGCCCCACTCAGCTCAAAAGCGCGCCGGAGCAGGGCTATATGCCCGTCGTGAATGGGATCGAAGGTACCTCCTACTGCGACTCTGGCCATACAGGCCCGCAAACTATCAATGCCGTATAAGTACTTGACGGCTAAATGCGACGGCCCCTGAATCGCTCCAGGATCTTGTTGACGATCCGCCGGGAGCTGCACAGTTCACAGGGCTCCTGATCCTCTATCCTCACAATCCGGGGATGCAGGCCGCGACGGAAGAGATCGTGCTCCAGCCTCAAGGGATCGAAGTGCTGATCGAAGCCCAGGGTGATTATGTCCGGCCGCAGCTCTTCAATGGTCCGGAAGATATCACCCACTTCGCCCAGAACCGCCCTGTCCACCGGTTTCAGGGATTGGATCATCCTTTGCCTCTGCTCCTCAGGGAGGATGGGCTTGGCCTTGTGGCGCACATTCACATCCCTGGCCACTATGACCACCAGCTCATCCCCCAGGGCGCGGGATCGTTCCAGGTAGAGGACATGACCGGGATGGAGAAGATCGAAGGTGCCTGTGGCAACCACCAGGGTCAAGGATCGACCCCCATTCCGGAACCAATCAGATCAATCAATAGAAATCATCCTCAAAGCCATCGTCGTCGAACTCTACGTCCAGGACCGGGAGGTCGCGCCGTAATCCTGAAGCATTGTAGCAGGCCCAGCTGTTCTCGTCAAAGGGCGGGCCGACAATGATATGGTAGTCCCCGGTGCGGGAGAAGAACAGAATATCCGGCTCCGAGGGTCGGAGCACTCCGGACGGATGGCTGTGAACCGAGCCTGCCACCTGCATATTGGGAAGCATATAGAGCCGGACCAGAGCGCTCATGCGGGAGCTTTCTGTGCCCGGAAGGATCAGAACCTCGGTGATGATCTCATCGTCCGCCTGGAGAAGGCCGGCGAACTCCGATGGAGCGGTTGAGCGCGATGCCTCCAGGATGAAACTCAATGTGTCCCTGGCAATGCCTGAAACTTTTTTTTTCTTCATGTCTGCCCCCATCCCCGCAGATGAATGCAGTCCCCTGCCAAAACTCTCGCCCGCCTGCCATCTGTCCTCAACAGTATCGCACCATCATCTGCCAGGTCCTCAACCACTCCTGACAGCTCTCCGCTGTTTGAAGTGATGCGCACCACCCTGCCCAGGGTGACTGAACGGGACCGCCACTCATCAAAGATCTCCTCCGATCCCAGGTCCTCATATGCCCTCTCCACCTCCAGGAGTATCCTCTGGATCAGAACAGTGCGAGAGACACCAGAACCCATCTCTCGGGATAATGAGGTCGCCATCCACTCCGAGGGAAAGACGGAGGGATCAATATTGGCGTTGATGCCCACTCCTACCACTGCATAGTCCAGCCTCTCCCCCATAGCCTGGACCTCCATCAATATGCCTCCGACCTTCTTCTCTTTTATCATGAGGTCGTTGGGCCATTTGATTCCCATCTCAAGGCCCAGGAATGAGGATATTGCCCTGCAGGCGGCGACGCAAACGGCCATATTGATCTGATAGGCTAAGTCAAGGGGTATATCCGGCTGTAGAATCAGGCTCATCCAGATCCCTCCCCGAGGCGATTCCCAGGATCGAGAGAGCCTGCCCCGGCCCCTGGTCTGGATCTCGGCCAGGATGACCCTTCCCCTCTCGCCCTTCCGGGCCAGTGAACTGGCCAGTTCATTGGTGGATTCAACTCCGGCAAAGAGGAGCAAATCTCTGCCCAGCCACCTGGTCTGGAGGCCTGAAAGGATCCGATCTTTATCCAGAGGATCCAAATCACCATCCAAAAGATCTGGGGCAAAATTCATCGCCCAGACCTCATCCAGCTGCCCTGCGCGAACGGAGAATCGATCTCGTGAAGAGACACCATCAGCTCTTTTCCTCCAGCTTCTGCTGGCCCAGGTATGAGCCCACCGCAGCCGCGATCGCCGCCACCTTGCGGTTGTCCGCTCCAAGTGCGGAAGCAAGTGACTGATTCCGATCATGATCCTCTTCTGCCACCCGGGCTACAGCATCGGCGATGTTCTCCTCCTTGATGAAGCCGGTATTGAAGTCACCGCTTCTGAACCGGGCATTTCTGAGCACCGCCTTGTGGAAGATGATGTTGGTCTTGACTCCCACGATGATGTACTCGTAAAGGGCCCGTTCCATTCTGGCGATTGCCTCTTTGCGGTCCTTTCCATGGGCCACCAGCTTGGATATCAAGGAGTCATAGTACGGCGGAATCAGGTAGCCGGTATAGACACCGCTATCCACCCTGATGCCCGGACCGCCTGGGCTTCGGTATCCCTTTATCCTGCCAGGGGCGGGAGAGAAGTCGTTTAAGGGGTCCTCGGCGTTGATGCGGCACTCTATCGCCCATCCTCTGATCTGGATGTCGCCCTGATCGTAGTTCAGGGGCAGGCCGGAGGCGATTAGTATCTGCTCTTTGGCCAGATCCACGCCCGTCACCATCTCGGTGATGGGATGTTCAACCTGCAAGCGGGTGTTCATCTCCAGGAAATAGAAGTCTCCCCGGGAGTACATGAACTCCACTGTCCCCGCGCTGGCGTATCCGATGGCTTTTGCCGCTTTGACGGCGATGGAGCCCATCCTCTCGCGCAGCTCATCGCTCATCACCGGCGAGGGGGACTCTTCTATGAGCTTTTGGTGGCGGCGCTGAATGGAGCACTCCCGGTCGGAGACGTATATCGTCTTCCCCATCTCATCCGCCAGGATCTGGAACTCGATATGTCTGGGCTCGGTGAGATACTTCTCGATATAAATCGTATCGTCGCCGAAAGCATTGCGGGCCACTGACTGGGATGAGGTGAGGGCGGGCAGCATCTCCTCCCGGCTACCCACGATCTTCATGCCGATCCCTCCTCCTCCTGCCGCCGGCTTGAGGATGATCGGATAGCCGATGCCATCCGCCAGGTCCATCGCCTCATCCGGATCGTTGATGCCCTCTTCAATGCCGGGAACGATTGGCACCCCCGCCTCTTTCATGGTCTGGCGGGCGGTGATCTTCGAGCCCATGGCATCGATGGCGGAAGAGGGTGGCCCTATGAATACGATGCCGTTTTCCGCGCAGGCGGATGCGAAAGCAGTGTTCTCGGATAGAAAGCCATATCCAGGATGAATGGCCTCGGCACCGGTCTCCAGGGCGGCCTTGATGATGTTGTCCATCTTCAGGTAGCTCTGGCTGGATGGTGACGGTCCTATGAAGACGGCTTCATCAGCATATTTGGCGAAAAGGGCATTCTTGTCCGCTTCGGAGTAGACGGCCACGCTGGGGATGCCCAGCTCCCGGCAGGCTCGCATAACCCGGATGGCGATCTCTCCCCGGTTGGCGATCAGGATCTTGTTGAACATTCGCCTATGAAAGGCTCTGTTAGGGTAAAACCTTTTTGGCAAAAGATAAAAACCTGGAGGGCTAAAGGCTGATCATGAAGCCCAGGGAGCTATCTGAAGAGGAATGCATAGCGCTTCTCTCCTCGGCCAGATACGGCAGGCTAGCACTATCGAGCGATGATCAGCCTTATGTGGTTCCAATGTCTTTTGTGTATCATGACGGCAAGATCTACCTTCACTCCCGGGGAATGGGAAGGAAGGTCCAGTACGCCGCCGGGAATCCTCGGGTCTGCTTTCAAGTGGACGCTCTGGAGAAGGGCAGGTGGACGAGCGTGGATGCCTTCGGCAAGGCAGTTCTGTCGGATGATATAGAAGCCAAAGAGAGGATGTTTGAGGTCTTCACTAAAAAGGGTCTGGGCGGCCACGGAGGCAAGAGCTTTCAGCGCCAGGATCTGGAGAGGATGGAGATGACAATATGGGAGATTGCCATCGATGAACTGACGGGAAGAGAGGGCGTCTGGTAGATGCCCGCACCATTGAAGTGGACGGAAAAGTATCGTCCCGCCTCTCTCAAACAGGTTTTGGGCAACGGCAAGGCGGTCGACGACCTGCGGGAGTGGGCCTTATCCTGGGAGAAGAACGAGCCCATCACCGGCGCGGTCATCCTCTATGGACCGGCGGGAACGGGAAAGACATCGGCAGCCCTGGCCCTGGCAAATGATTTCGATTGGGACTACATCGAGATGAATGCTTCAGATGCCCGCACCGCAGGCATGATCGAGAAGATCGCCGTTCCTGCATCGCGAAGTCAGACCTTCTCCGGCAAACCAAGGCTCCTGATTCTGGATGAGGCGGATAACCTCCATGGCACTGCCGACCGGGGTGGGGCGGCGGCCATGCTCCGTCTGGTCAGGGACACTCTCCAGCCGGTGATCCTGATTGCCAATGAGTATTATGAGATCGATAAGGCACTGCGGGATG
>JAXDAR010000234.1:0-10529 GCA_034679645.1 Methanothrix sp.
ATCTGCATCAGCGCTCTTTCTCCCGCCATCTCCCGCACTGCCCTGGAGGCGCAGGACCACACCAGGTCAGCGCTCTCCATGATCTGCTCTGCCTCGCTCGCGCCCACACCGGTGGTATGAACGACCAGGATGATGGCACAGGCCCCAATTTCCTTCTCCATTTCCCGCAAAGCGGGGGCATCTTCTGCTCTGGGCCCGGCAACGGTCACACCGATCTTTCTGTATCCGGCCTCTGCCGCTCTCTCAAAACCCAGGAGCTGGTCGACTGTCCCCAGCCGGTTGATCAGGATGCAGCCCCTCTCCTCCAGGCCGTTTTGAATCTCTTCTATCGGCTCAGTCTGCACCAGCCCGGTCATGTGGGCCCCCATGGCCTGCAAGACCGCTGGTTTCGCCGCCACCACCGTTCCCGCTCCTTCGCATACCAGCACTGCGGCATCGATGAGCCCCTCGGACAGGGCATCTGAGAGGATCTCACTGGCCCCAAAGCTCACCGGCTTGTTCTCGAGCTCCAGGACTCTCTTCGGCCCGTACATGCCCAGCTCTGCCATATGCTCTTCCAGGACCCGCTTTACCGTTTCCTTGCTCTCTTTATCAATGCCGTACAGATCCCGGCGTAGGGGGCAGGAGCGGATGGCAGGCTCAGTTAAAACCTCAACCTCGCCATCCCGGACCTTAACCCGGGCACCAGCCATCTCCAGCAGATGCTCTGACACTTCTGAATCAGCCAGATATTGAGCAGGCGGATTTCATTCCCGCGGCTCCAGCCTTCTTCTCACCGATTCGGCGTGCGCCATAAGGCCTTCCGCCTCGGCCAGAGTGGTTATGGTATCCTCAAGGCCCAGCAGCCCCTCGTCGGTGATCATCTGCAGGGTGATCTTCTTGGTGAAGTGGTCCACATCCAGGCCGGAGAAGATCCGGGCGTATCCGGAGGTGGGCAGCACGTGATTTGTGCCGCTGGCATAGTCCCCTGCCGCCACGGGAGTGAACTTTCCCAGAAACACGCTCCCTGCATTGCGAATTGACCTCAGGACGCTCATTGGCTCCTTGGTGACGATCTCCAGATGCTCTGGGGCAAAGGCATTGACGAAGTCCAGCGCCTCATCCATATCGTCCGCCAGCAGAACGGCACTGTGCTCCAGGCTCTCAGCAACGATATCACCGCGTGCAGCCCCAGGAGCCTGGATGTTCAGCTCCTCGGCCACGGCGCTGGCCATCAGGTCATCCAGGGAGACGAGAACGGAGATCGATTTGGGATCGTGCTCCCCCTGGGCGATCATATCGGCAGCTATCACCCCAGGGTCCGCCGTCCGGTCGGCCAGGATCAGGACCTCGCTCGGTCCGGCGGGAAAATCGATCTCCACCGAGCCACGGGTAAGCATCTTGGCGGCAGTGACATAGATATTGCCCGGCCCCACGATCTTGTCCACCCTTTCAATGCTGTCTGTCCCCAGGGCCATGGCCGCTATGGCCTGCGCTCCGCCAATCTTGTAGATCTCGTCCGCTCCGGCCATATCCGCAGCAGCCAAAGTGAGTGGGTTGATCGATCCGTCCTTTTGGGGCGGGGTGCAGACCACAATTCTGGGCACATCCGCCACCTTGGCGGGAATGACGGTCATCAGGGCCGAGCTGGGGTAGGCCGCCCTACCTCCGGGGACATACGCCCCCACAGAATCCAGGGGAACGACCTTCTGGCCCACCAGCACTCCAGGTGAGGCCTCGCTCATCCACAGGTCATGATCTTTCTGCTCGTTGTGGAAATAAAAGATATGATCTGCCGCAGAGGAGAGAGCCTCTAAGAGCCTGTCTTCCACCAGGTCGTATGATGCATCGATCTCCTCCTCGGTCACCCGCAGCTCGTCCAGGTGGGCCCCGTCGAACTTCTCTGTGTACCTGAACAGAGCCTCATATCCTTTCGATCCAACCTCCATGATGATCTCGTTTACCGCAGGAAGGACATCCTGAATGCCCACTTCCCTGGAAAGAAGCGACCGCAGATCCTCATCCTTCAGCTCGCCCAGCCGTTTAGTTATCACTATAAAAACCTCCTCCCATCATTATGTCCTTGTCATATGCTTCAATCCGCTTTTATAATAAGCTTCTTATCGGAAAGGTCTTCGATCAGCGGGAGTTGTTCCTCCCTCGCTGCCCCTGGTAGAGGGACTCCACCCTCTCCAGGCTGTCCGCTTCCTCCAGAGACTTGTCGTCCCTCACCCTCACCAATCTGGGAAACCTGAGAGCATATCCTGATGAGTAGCTCTGGCTCTTCTGTATCTCCTCATAGGCCACCTCGAAGATCACCGCCGGCTTCAGCTCGACCTCCATGCCCTTCTGCACTAAGATCAGCTCCCGGAACATCTCCGTCAGTTCCGCCAAAGTCTCGTCGGTCAGGCCTGTGGCCACCCAGCCCACGTCCAGCAGCCTGTCCGTGGCCTCATCCAGACAGGCCAACCGGTATGAGCCCAGGAAGCTGGCTCTCCTGCCCTCGCCCCATCTTGCCCCGATCACCGCCAGGTCCAGGGTCTCCATAACCGGTTTTATCTTGAGCCAGTTCTTGCCCCTCTTTCCCGGAGCGTATAACGACAGCGGATTCTTGAGGATCAGCCCCTCATGGCCCATCTCCAGCGCCTGGCGGTAGATCTCCTCTGCCCTCTGGGCGCTGTCGGAGATTACCTGATCCGCCAGTATAGAGCGATCGGCGACGCCCTCCAGCAGCTCCCGCCGTCTGGTCAGGGGCAGGTCCACGGTGCTATTGCCATCAAGATATATCAGATCGAATAAGAATAAATGCAGCGGCGTCTCTTTCGCCTGCTTTTCCACATTGTACTTCCTGCGAAAGCGCTTCAAGATCTCCTGGAAGGCCAGGGGCCGGGAGTCCCTGCCAATGGCCACCACCTCTCCGTCCAGAATGGCCTTATCCGCCCTGATCTCCTTGGTTAGACGGACGATCTCGGGCAGGGATCCTGTCACATCCTCCAGCCGGCGGGAGAAGATGCGAACTCTCTTCCCGTCCTTATGGATCTGCACCCTGGCCCCATCGTACTTCCATTCTATTGCAGCAGACCCAAGCTCATTCATGGAGGCAACAATCCCATCACCCACCTGGGCCAGCATCATCTTGATGGGATGGTTGATCAGCACGTTCAGATCAGCAAGCGTCCCTTTACGGGCATTGACCGCCACCAGTCCGATATCATTGGTCAGGTTATAGGCCCTCTCTACCTCTGACGCATCCTGGGAGAAAGCGCGGGCAATGGCATCTCACACCCCTCCCGCCCCCACTCCTATTCTCATATCCTCAATCGCCAGGCGGGCGATATATTGCGCTTCCAGAGGAGCGGCCCGGCTGAATAGATACTGCAGGTTCTTGACCCTGGCGTCCTGGCTTCCCTTTCCCGAGGCCCGTGCCACAGCCAGGAACCTCTGATAGACCTCTTCGATGGAGAGAGGATCATCATTGACGAAAGCGGCAAATCCGATGGGCTTTTTCTTCTCCACCGCTCTAGAAGCCACCAGCCCCGGGTCCCCGCTGGCGCGCAGCATTTCCATTATCCTCTCGGTCGAGCAGCCACAGGCGCGGGCCATCGCCTCATAGAGGATGCTCGGACCCACGCCCATCACCAGATCCAGGCTTGGTGAAAAGATGTCCCCCATGATGAAACCGGAGGCAACCGCCAGCTCATCATCATCCAGCTTCTCCAGGAATGCGGCCACCAGGTCGATCTTCTCCAGGGAGCCGGAGACCCCTTCCACCCTCTGGCAGAGCGCGGCGAAGCTTGAGAAGCTGGTCATTCTTTTACCCTGATCACCGATCTGGAATTCCTGGAATACCTGCAGTTTCCGGAATATCTAGAATATGGCATCAATCCTTTTAGTTCTGTAGATGCTGATGATATCGGTTAGAATGGCCGACGCCGTCTCTATGGAGCCTGCACCCAGACCCGATACGGTGATCGTTCTGGAGAGATCGGTGTAAATGGCAGCGGAGTTCAGCGTTCCGGCCACTGCCAGGGGACTATCCAGGGGCACCAGAGTGGGCCTGACGGTGAGAGCGGGCACGTCTCCAATCAGCTTTATGGCGTATCCTCTCTTCTTGGCGAGGGCCAGAGCCTCGGGAGTCACTCCTGTGATGCCGGTGACATCAACATCGGAGTACTTGACGTTCATATCGAATAGGGAGTTGGCCAGGATGACCACCTTTCCCGCGGTATCCACCCCTTCCACATCGTAGCTGGGGTCGGCCTCAGCAATGCCCAGATCCTGAGCCTCGCTCAGGGCGTGAGCATAGGGTATGCCCTCTTCGGCCATGCGGGTGAGAATGTAGTTGCAGGTGCCGTTGAATATCCCCCGGATCCCGAGAATCGAATTGCCCACCAGAGTGCGCTCGACCAGACTGATCAGAGGCATGGTTCCGCCGACGGTGGCCTCGAACTTGAGCATCACGCCGTTGTCCTCGGCCAGCTTCTTCAGGCTGCCGTAGGATACCACCAGCGGTCCTTTGTTGGATGTCACCACGTGCTTGCCGCTGGCCAGAGCCGCTTCCATATGTCCCAGGCCCGGCTGGCCGTGGACGATATTGGTGGGAGTGACCTCGATCATCAGGTCGGAGTCTATGGCATTGATGGCCTCTTTGCCCTTCATGCCCGAGGTGGCCACGTTGGCCAGGGTCCTCTCCCCCAGAATCCTGTTCGCATCCACACCATCCTCGGACATCACTGTCCCGGTGTGATCGGTGACGCTTATCAGCATCAGGTTCAGGCCCATATTGCGGAGGATCTCCTTCTTTCTGGTGAGAACCTCGACCACCCCGTGGCCCACAATGCCGTAGCCCACCAGGGAGACCTTGACGTCTCTCATACTGCCTCCATCTCAATGGGCTCGATCACAAGCAGCTTCTTCTCCTCGCCCACATTGCGCAGGATGGTCAAAGCCTTCTGGATCTCAGCCTTGCCTGTAGCGCGAATCTTGAGATAGGCGGAGGAGTGCTCATTCACTCCTGGCATGGTCAGGGAGAGGTCTACAACCTCTGCGTAGCCGGTGGAGTCTATCCGGTTTATGGTGTCACCCAGGTCGCTGTCCAGGACGTGACCCACCAGCACAACAGATATCGCTTCGATGAATCGATCCTCGCCCGCCCGCACCACAGAGATTCCGCTCTCTTTGAGTCTGGTCTGCACAGCCTCGATTTTTGAGCGGTCCATCTCCACAATGAATCGAACCGGGATCATGCCCCGAGGGGTTTTGCGGTCCCTGTGGTGGACCACGCTGATGATGTTGGCCTTGTTATCACTCAAGGGCTGCATAGCCAAGAGCAGCTGGCCGGGAACATCCTGCAGTTCTAAATCCATGGAAAGTCGCATAGCATTCCTCATAATTTGCTGAAATTCTCCTGCGAGTTAAATTAAATAAACCTTGTGTAGATGGAGTCAGGGCAGGGATTTGTCTCCAGGGATGAAAGTCGGCAGGGTAACTGAGGAGTAAGACAGGAGCCGCAGGTGGTTTGGACGAAAGGGGTGAGGCCCTATCCGATAGTAATTAATATTACCTCTTCCAAGCAGTAGCCAAATAAAGTAGGAGGATCTTTATGGCAGGTGGAAATGGTCTGGCAATTGGATTGATGCTTATCGGTTTCGTAGTACTGTTTATAGTGCCCCTCGCATTCTTAACCAGCCTGTTTTGATGGCTTGGAGCCGACGGGCAATTCTCTTTATTTTATTGAAATAAAAAAGCATGATCCACTAAATATCGATCTTGATCCCAAATAGCTTCTCGAACCTCTCGTATTTTGTCCTGGCGCGGTAGACGTTCTGCCGGGTGTAGGATTGGCCCTGCTGGCAGGCTATCATATCCCTGATCTCTGCCGGGGTGAAGACGGAATTTAGCATCTCACGATCCAGGTCGGCGACCCGGACCTCTTCCTTAACAAATTCTATAGGAAGGTCCTCTTTCCAGTTCCACTCCCGGTCATAACGAATCAGGGCCAAATGCTCATTTTTGCAGCAGGCTGAGATCAGCCATTCACGGTCGGTACTGTAATACGCCAGGCTCTCCAGATCCGATCCGCAAATGCCGCAAAAGCCGATCACATTCCTCGACAGAGAAAAAGGCTCCAACCGCTCTTTCCCGTACAGGAGGAACAGGCCTTTTTCAGCTACCTGAATCATCTCGATTGGAGGACGTCGCCCATGCTGTAGATCCCAGGCTTTCTGCCCGCCACCCAGGAGGCTGCACGCACTGCACCGCTGGCAAAAGCAGCTCTGCTGTGGGCCTGGTGTTTTATCTCCAGCCTCTCGCCGGGGCCAGCCAGAAGGACGGTATGGTCTCCGACGATGTCTCCTGCCCGCACGGCATGAACTCCGATCTCTTTGCCCCGGGGCATGATCCCCTTCCGACCGTAAACCACGTCAGAGGGATCGGACAAATCTGCCTCTCCCCGCGCTTTTCTTATGGCCTCCAATGTGGCCAGAGCGGTGCCGCTGGGGGCGTCCTTCTTCTGATTGTGATGGGCTTCAATGATCTCTATATCGAAATCATAATCCTTGAGAGCTGCGGCAGCATCGGCTACCAGCTTCCAGAACAGGTTCACTCCCACTGCGAAGTTGGGAGTGATGACCGCAGCTACATTGCCTTCTATCGCCTCTTTCATTTGGGAATGCTGCTCGGGAGAGATGCCTGTGGTTCCTACCACCAGATCGACGCCAAGTGAGGCCGCTATGCAGGCGTTCTCCACTGCTGCTTTGGCGATGGTGAAGTCAATTAACACATCCGGCTTGCTCTCTTTTATCACCTGCTCCAACTGGGAAGCGTCTCTCGCCAGAAGGCCTCCCTGCAACGGCTTTCCCGCCCCAACTGCATCCAGGCCTGCCACCAACTCCATGCCCTCTACCCTGGCCGCCTCTGCTATGACCAGGGTGCCCATGCGCCCCAGCGCTCCGGTTACCGCAATTCGGGTCATGCTCTTTCGCCCAGGGACTGCAGGATCTCCTTTAGAATCTTCTCTTTTTCCGGGGCCATATCCGCCAGAGGAAGACGCAACGGGCCGCCTGCCATTCCCAGGTATTTATGAGCGGTCTTCACCGGTATGGGATTTGTCTCCAGGAACATCGCTCGAACCAGAGGAGCAAGCTCATAGTGCAGTGACCTCGCCTTCTCCAGGTCGCCCTTCATCATGGCATCCACCATGGCCACCGTCTTTTTGGGGGCGACATTGGCTACTACTGAGATCACGCCCTTTGCTCCCAGGGCCATGGATGGAAGAGTGAGATCATCATCGCCACAGAGGACAGAGAAGTCACTTCCCCGGGTCTGCTCGATTATTTGCGATAGCTGAGAGAGGCTTCCGCTGGCCTCCTTTACCGCGACGACATTCTTTATCCGGGAGAGCTTTGCCACAAGCTCCGGCTTGAGGTCGACTCCTGTTCTCTTAGGGACATTGTAGAGCACCATTGGAATATGGCACTTCTCTGCTACCGTCTTGAAGTGCTCGAACATGCCGCGGTCATTGGGCCGGTTGTAGTAAGGAGTGATCAGCAGGGCAGCATCCGCACCCGCCTCTGCGGCATGGCAGGTCAGCTCCACCGCCTCGCGGGTGTTATTGGAGCCAGTGCCTGCTATCACCGGCACGCTTGAGTTCTCCACCGCGATCTCTATCACTCGCTTATGCTCCGCGATGGTCAGAGTGGCCGCCTCGCCAGTGGTTCCGCAGGGCACTATCCCTGCTATGCCCGTACGGCTCAGATATGATACATTTCTCTTCAGCCCCTCCTCGTCCAGGCTCATGTCCTCTAAAAATGGCGTGATTATCGCAGGAAACACGCCGCTATACATCAACCTCGACCTCTCTTCTCGTACTTCGCTGTCGCATCACATTGGATATGTAGCCTGCTACGCGGTTGCGAATGGTTTTGTTCTTGATATCGGTATACTCGGATACCATCAACTTGTTCTGCTCAAAATCAGGGCTAAATGAGCTCTCATAGGTTCTCAACAGGTCCATCGCGAAATTCTTAATATAACTAGGTTTTACGCTTCCCATAATCAACACTCCAGCTAGATCAATCCTTTGTGCATCCTTGCCCCACAATTTATATCTTACTATCATCCGCCAGCCTGCTATTGCCCTGGCAGTCTGCCATCATGGCTGCTATCCTGACCGCAAGAGCGGCCAGCGAAGACGCCGAAGCCCCAAGCAGATAAAGCCCGGGCCCCTTTTCCTCTGTGCCCTCATCCCATATCGCAACAGGCAGGTGAGCTGAACCGGCCTGCACTACTCTTCGCCAATCGTCGCTCTTGCTTTTCAATTGGCCCAGGCCGTCTGCTGCCAGTTCCTTCAGTCGAGCGCGATCCATGATAAAAAAGCCAAGCTCCCTGCAGGATCTGAGAGCCTCCGGCCTCAGTTCGATGGCTGCTGTGCCTTCAGCCAGGGGATCTATCCTCATTGCCGCCAGGAGAATTGCTGCCCTATCGCTCTCCTCTCCAAAGCGGATGCCTCCCAGACGGCATACCTTCTCTCCCATCTTTGCCATCCCTCCCTTCAGCCCGGCCACATCCTCAGGGCGCCTGGCGCCGGGAATAGCATTGATCGGTCCTGCTCCTCCCCCGGGCAGGAGATCGAGGAGCTCGGGATTGTCTTCCAACAGGTCCAGGGCCGTTTCCAGATCGCACAGTACCCGGTAACGGCTCGCCTCCGCTCTCAGAGCAGCGCACTGGTTAACCGGACCCACTCCCCGTCCCACCCGCAGGCTGCCGCGAAGGGCGTTCCTTGCGAACTCCTTCGCCCCGCGGGCGGCATTCTCAAGCGTACAGCCCAGGGCGAGATAAGAGGTTAAAGCGGCAGAGAAGGTGCATCCTATGCCGTGGTTCTCTCCTGCGATCCTCTCTGAGGGCAAAAGGATGCTCTTGTCCCTCATCATGAGCAGGTCGGTGCAGTCCAGGTGCCCTCCCTTGATGATCACCGCCCCTGCCCCCAGGCTCATGATATCGCGCGCGGCACGGGCTGCGCTCTCCATATCGCGAACAACAATGCCGGTGAGCGCCTCCGCCTCGAATATGTTGGGGGTGAGAACATCTGCCAGGGGTATCAATTGATCTTTCAGGGCGGATACCGCATCGGGCTGCAGGAGCCTGCCTCCTGCCTCCGCCTCGATCACTGGATCTAAGACCAGATGAATTCCCTTCGCCTGCAGGTGATCGGCTACCGTATGCACAATCTCTGCTGAATGGAGCATACCAGTCTTGGCCCAGGCGATGGAGAAGTCCTCAGTGATCGACTGCAGCTGCGCTCTTACCTGCTCCGGGGGGAGGGAATAGAGGTGCTGCACTCCCTGGGTGTTCTGGGCGGTGATGGCGGTGATGGCGGAGGTCCCGTGCAGCCCCAGGACGGAGAATGTCTTGATGTCCGCCTGGATTCCCGCCCCCCCTCCCGAATCCGATCCGCCTATGGTTAATACTACTTTCGGCATATCTGGGATGACGAGATCAGTTTTGAATCCCGCCTCAGGCTTCAAGGGCAAAGCAGCTATTCTTTGCGGCTTCAGGATATCTTTTTCTCTGCCGCTTCCACCATCTCAGCCGGAAGGTCGTACTTCTGGGCGATCTTCAGAGCTTTGCGGTAGAGCCCTGCCTGCATATGCTGCTCGAAGGACTTCTTTGCCGCCTCCTGCTTCATGGGCCGGGGAAGGTCGAAGTCGTCGGCGATCTCGGCGGCGTTCTTGACCATGCCCATGCTCATGCTCTTATTGAAGGCCTGGGTGGCCGCCTGGCGGACCATATCCTCCGGCAGGCCAAACTCCTTGGCGTATTCTGCTGCCGCCCGGTAGAACTCGCTGTCTATCTTTCTATGGAAAGATCTCTGAGCGGCCTCCAGACGCTGATCGCCCGGAAGGTCGTATTGTTTTGCCAGATCGGCGGCCAGAGAATAGTCCCCTTTCTTCATGGTGGTATCGTATGCCGATTTAACTGCATCCACCAGCATCGAATTGGGTAGACCGTAGTCCAACTTGATCTTGGCCGCCTCTTTGTAGGCTCCTGCATTCATCTTTTCTCTAAACCGTCTTGCCCCTTCTGCCAGTCTATCCTCTGCCATAGAATCCACCTCGAATATTATCGATTACTATCGAATCACATTACAGGGTCACTGCCTTTCAGCCGTCGATATCTCTATCCCGGAGATTGGTGACGAATGCATACTGGGTGGTTGTGGGAAGCTTTCGGCGGATCTCCCGCACATCGGGGAGATATATCACCATCTGCCTGGAACCGAAATCTCTATCCTTGCCCAGGATCTTGCTCGTCAGCTCCACCTCCGCCTCGCCCTGAATGCGCGCTCCGCCACTGCCGAAATCAGGAGACATCTCAATGAGCATGGGCAACCTGAGGCGGCTCCACAGGAATCTGGGGACCGACTGGGATATCAGCTCCAGCTCGGAGCGGTCCATTACGAAAAAGGTGTTATCCTTTCCCTTGATGCCGGGCTTCTCCATTGCCAGGAGGTCAGTCAGGTTGAGCCGCCTGCTTGGCAGGTGCTGGTTCAT
>JAXDAR010000235.1:0-4011 GCA_034679645.1 Methanothrix sp.
GAATATGCACTTCATAATATATAGCTGTGATAGATTTCAACTCGATTTTATGGAGAGAGACTCAAGCAGAATCTGGAGATCAATGATACCTCCGCCAGGGCATTGATCCAGGTGAAGAACAGCGTGCCGGTCCTTCGGCTAAACCAGTCCTCAGCCCAGGCAGATGCCACCGTCGATATGCCCGCAGGGCCCCGGAGCAGCTTGCCCTCGATCCATCTGCTCCTGCGGGTATAACTACGCCTACAGCTAAAACAGCTCCCAAGCTGCTTGATCAATGCCTGGTGGAAAGCTAGGATTAGGCTGATTGTTTCTTAATCAACCATAAATTCCTTCTCTTCCGAAAGGGTACAATTGAATGCCATATCCCATGCAGCAATGCGATATTTCACCTTTTGATTCATATACTTCTCCAGATTGACATTCACACTTCCACCCGTAAGATCATCAAAGATGCGATGCACCACCATTCCATTGACCATCAGATCGATCCTCGCAAGATGGTGATTACAGGGAGTGGGCTCCGATGCCTTGTAATCGAATACGTAGCCTTTGCCAGCCTTTCTGCATACTAAGTCTACATCAACAGGTGAATTGAAATCATCCTGTGTCTTTGCATTTCCCCAGCCATTCTCAAGCGGATAACTCCCCGCTCCGCAGCCGGGATATTGCTCGCGCAACCACTGCTTATGATTGGCAAAGGCATCTAATCCTTTCAGATCGATGTAGGCAGGCTTGTTGATCCCGATGCCGTCCCTGAATGCTGATTCTAGAAGTGGAATCGAATCCAATTGGTATCCTCCAAGAAGACTCTCGACTGTATCGATTGCTGCTGAATCCTTCGAACAGAGGATTGAATTCATAAGAATAAAGTCGGTCTTTGCATCCCAATCAGCCACTTTGTTCGCCGGACCACTACGGTTTGCGGTAAGCGCGTCCATAATAACAATGTCGAATGCCCGTGCACGATTCATCGCACAAAGGTAGTCAAGAAACAGGCGGATATCCCCCGTACCGAATCCATATCCAGCATGCTCCTGCTTTTCGAGAACACTAAGCATTGATCCCCAGTGAAGTTTGAGCGCTCCGGTCATGCCGCAGAATCCATGGCTTTTCAGAACTGGTATCCCGATATATACATCACAATATTCTTCTTCACCCTGTGCCTGTTCCTTCGTCCGCAAGAACTTGGGCAGCCAAACCTCGCACTTTCCTCGGATAGGCTCATCAATCACTGTAAGGAACCGGTCAGACATCTGGACTGAATCGAGGTTGACAAGCTTCGCTCCGGAGCCCCCATCAAGGATGCCATCTGCATCATAATCGTAGCAGATATCATTCGGCTCGACAGTTTTTCCCGGACTCCGCTGTAAACGGGCATAATGAAAGCTTTGGGGATTATTTTTATCGGATGGATTCTTCTCGGCAGTGAAGGTTGCATCGATAACCTTCAGATCTGCACTACCCCCAAATCCGATGATCTCTCGCACCTTTTCCGCGACATATCTAACCACCCTCGGATCCGATACAATCCCCCGCCCTTTCTCGCCTGGAAGACCCTGGCTTGGACCGACAATGTTGACCTTAATGACTACCCTGGCCCCAGGCTTTATGATCTCTGAAAGACCATGGGGGCCCAGCACCTGGGCGATGGCGTCATCGACAAGGCGGGGTATCTCCTCGTCGGTGGGTTCCCTGGTCATGCATGAAAAACCCACCACAGGTAAGGGATGATCTGATGACAGAGAGCGCCTGGTTCTGGTATTGCTATAAACTGCAGAAATGCTTGTACCTTGCACCCCTGAAACCTGGATTTGTTTCATATCCTCGTTAATCTTTTCCCACCTACGACTGATATCGCTGGAGTAGGGAATGCCACCAGCGGGAGATGCCACCTGATCGGAACAGGTGTTTGAAGCAGTGTTGTCAGATTGGTCCATAACAGTAATCACCCTCGATATACTATCTGGACCATAACAATTAAAACCTTCCATCACTTATCAAAAACCAGATCATCTAATATTGATAGAAGCGAACGCTTGCATAGTGCTTTTGGAGAAGAATGTACGAGAACATCTCGCGGCAGAATCAGGCTGAGCAGCAATCGCAGCCCTACATCGCAAAAAGAGCAGAGATTGACCTCTCTATCGAAGTAGTGCTCCTCATTGTGGGAGGCCTCTTCTTCCTCCTCTTTGGAGTGCTCTTATTCCTGATCGATAAAGGAATGCTGCCCTACAGAGAGGGCAGCATGTATGGGCTTTTTGTGGTCCTCATATCGATGCAAATCATCACTATGGGAAAAACACCATTTGGGGACGTCCTTCGCTCATGGTTGGTAGTAATCATCGGGCTTTTAGCAGCAATGCTCGGAACCCTGGCCATTTTCTACCCGGAGTACCTCGGCACCACAATCCGCATCATTGCTGGCCTTATAGTCCTGATCACCGGAGCTTTGGGGCTGCTGCAGCTGTTCACCGCGAAGGATAAGGCCCGAATATGGCTGAAGGCCCCCGGGATACTGAGACAGCTGACTGTAGCCTGTGCCTTGGTATATAGCATCGAAATAATATTAGGGATTATCACTCTCCTCCCTGGCATAATGCCCGACCGGATTACAGCTGTGCTGCTTGTCATATTTGGCGCGAGCGTTTTCTTCCTTGCCTGGTGCATCCACGTGGCATCCCACCGGTACAGCTCCTCAAGCGAGAAGATGGTACCAGATCCATCCCAGCCGAAAAGCGGATCCATCCTTTTAAGAGAGACATCTCTTACAGTGGGAGATACTTTCAACATCTACCAGGGATTTCTATTGGTAATCCTCGGAATACTTGTCCTATTAATGATCCTAGGCATACTCCCCTCTTTTAATTCAGATGGCCAGCTGGGACTCTTGTTGGTGCTGACCTCCCTCCAATTGCTAGCCGTGGGACAGTTCGTAGGAAGCGATTTCAGCCGATCATGGCTGATGATCGCTATTGCGATTCTGTGTGCCGCGGCAGGAATCTTCTCCTGCATTGTCCCTGGAATCCTGACCGATGTGATCCAGCCTATCATAGGGATTCAGAACATCATCACCGGAGGGCTACTTCTTGCCACCAAGATCATAGGCCCGACTGTGTACGGGATCAGGCACCCCCCGGCTGAACCGGCGGTCCTTCCGCCTATAGTCAAGCGACTCTACCTTGCATTGACTGTAACCGGGATAGTGGCAATACTGTTTGGCATCAATATGCTTGCACCACTCCTGCTCCCAAGTCTGTTGGGGATGATCACCTATGCCATTCTCCTTCCACTCCTGATCATCATCATGGGATTCATGTCTTTGATTACAGTAGCTATCACCCAGAAACTTCAGCAGGGCGTGGCAAAGCCATAATGAAATACCGGCTTTCAGATGAGACTTGCACAAAAAAAATGGGATGAGCGTGTTTTCAGGAAAGCTTTCCCTTTTCTGGCTCTGAAATCAGAGCTAAGCCAGCAGGTCGTCTTTCGTAGCTAGACTATCCACTCACCACTTCTCCGCTTGCGCGCTACATTGAGGAAATATGCATCATTGCCCTCGGCCATCGCCGGATTGAAGCAACTGATAGCGCCCTGGACATCATTATCATCGCCTAGCACAAGGCGGTCTCTCCTTGAGACTCCCTCCAATATTCTGCTCGCGGATTGCGCAGCTGTCTGAGCGCCTTCTGGCGGCTTAGTGTCTCCCCATATAGCAGTGATTGTGGTGCCGGGCGTCGCCGATGTGAAGCAGATATTCTCATCCCAATATTCGTAACGAAGAGCCAGAGTCAGACCATTAAGTGCTGCTTTAGTTGCAGAATACATAGTCTGCTCAGGCATGGGAGAGAACGCTATTCCTGATATCACATCTATGATATGACCGTCACCCTGTGCTCTCATAATCGGAATGGCGGCGCGAATGCCATAGACAGCACTGTAAAAGTTGATCGCAAAGGCCTTCTGCCAGGACTCATTGGTCTGCTCCTCGAAGAGCCCGCTGAGACCTACTCC
>JAXDAR010000236.1:0-2965 GCA_034679645.1 Methanothrix sp.
AAACGGACCCGATGGCAAGATGGGCAGAAATGGACCCGATGGCAAGATGGGCAGAAATGGACCCGATGGCAAGATGGGCAGAAATGAGCCTGATGGCCAGATGATGGGAAGAGATGGGCCCGATGGCAAGATGGGCGGAAATGGACCCAACTGCCAGATGGGCGGGAATGAAGCCGATGGCCAGATGATGGGAAGAGATGGCGACCAGCCAGGAAGATGCCAGGGAGCCGGTCCTGATGATGGTATGGGCAGGAATATGTTCCGAGGCAATCCGGCTGCCCTGCTGATGGAGGACATGGATGTAGAAGACCTCTCCAATATGACTGTCAGCCAGGTCAGAGATCTGATCCAGACCAAGATGCAGGAGCTGGACAATATGACACTCTCCCAGATCAAGCAGCTCAATCTGGAAAGGATGCAGAAGATGGAGAATATGACTCTCTCTGAGCTGAAGGAAGAGAATGGAAAGAGGCAGGAGATGGCCGGAATCTTAGGCCTGGCCGCAGTCAGGCCTGAGCCTGTGGCATGATTTGCCCCAAGATCTGCAATGATTGTTCCTTTCCAACATAATATAAAGGATGAGGGCGCCAGCCATGTCCAGGCCGGCCTCTCTATTTTTCCAATTCAGCATTATCTGGATAATTTTATAACTGAGAGACGCATTTGGTTTATAAGCTGGAATATGATTCTGAGGAGAGAGACAGCTCTCTGGGCAGGTGGACAATGATGAAAAAGATCTGGAAAAGCACTTTATGCATGCTGGCGGTCTTGCTTATGGCTGGCATCTGCGGCACAGCCCTGGCCCAGCCCGATGGGGAGCACGATGGCATAGAGCCCGCCGGGGACATGATCCCGGCGTGCAAAATGGGCATGCCATGCGAGATGATGCCGCCCCAGAATGAGGGCTTTCCCATGGGCGTTCCCCTGGAAGTCCTTTTAAGCGGTCACGGACAGGCTTTGAAGGGCAATGAGTCCCATAAGTTGCGTCTGAAGATCGAGACCATTATGCCTATGCAGCCCAGGCAGATCAGAGATCTCCTATCCTCCAACAAGAGCCTGGAAGAGATAAGAGGCGACATCAGGAGCAAAGGAGAAGATGGTGGCCAGAAGGCCTTTAGGGGCAGCATGATCCTGGATCGCAGCATGTATCCGCTGATAAATATCGCCATAATCTCAAACAATGGCAATTCGACTATAACCGCCGATCTGGCCGATATCGCTCAAACGCCCTCAGATGAACCAACTGCACTGGGAAGCATATCTTTAGAGGTATCTCCATCCGGCGACAAGATGATTGGCGAGGGTGAGCTGACTGTACAGGAGGACGGAAAACAAGAGATATATTCTTTAATCCTGAACATGGATAAAAGAAGGCAGATGGGAAAAGGGAGGATGGCTCCTCCGGATCCTCAATAACTGACCCTCGGGCTTCTACCTGTGCGGATTCTCGGGTCAGCTTTGCCGGAGGCCTATGCCTGCCGACTTAAATGCGTTTGGCCTTCTTCACCTCTTTAAGCAAATGAGGCACCTCGATGAATTCTTTATCGATCTTCTCCCGGGATTTGCTGCCCAGAAATACCGGTGAGTCCATCACACCCGGCACATACTCCCATTTCCATAAAGCCCGGTTTGCGTCATGCTCGGCCATTGCGTGGTTGGATGTGTTTATGAACACGATGGGATGATTGTAATCGACGAAATAGTAAGCGATTTCATGCTCAACTTCATTATCCGCATCTCCATGAATGGAATCTTCGTTCAGTCCATAGCGCTGTCCGTCTATGATGCTGTAGATATCTTTAAAGATGAAACAGCTCTTGCTCCTATCCTTTCGGTTAATCCTTATCTTGAAGGTCTCCACATCGATGGTGCGATTATAGCGAATGGCCCGGAAACGCCTGTAAGTATCATCCAAAATTGAGTTATCCCGCAGTTCCTCGTCGTTGAATACTAAAGTAACCTCCACCTCGGATATATCATCATCTATCTTCTTTTCATTGCAGTGAACCTCACGAACAAAGTTCTTAAGGCCATCAACCGCCGGCTGATAAATGACCGGCACTATCCGCCCATCTCTGGCTTCAGCAGACCGGAGATGGCTCAGGACAATCCCATCGCTGGTGCTTTTCTCCTCCAAACTAAATACCTGGTCGGAGCTGTCCGGGCTGGGATTTGAGAGATGGCGGCGAATATCCTGGTGAATTCTCCAAATGCTGGTTGAGCTTAATTCAACGCCTTCCTCTTTCCAACACCATATCCAGTAGTCGTCATCGAGCTGGAAGATCCATCTCTCCTTCGGACCGGTCCATATTTCAGAACTTTTTTTGGAGTGCATCTCGGGATCGGGATTTTCGCATTTGATCTCGCCTACTTTTTCGATATCAAATCCGAGCATGAATCTCAGGTTCATAGGCCTGTTGACCTTTATGCTGGTCTGATTCTGATTGGCATTGCTCCTCACCACAACTCTGAGCTTCTTGGCCGATAATCCCTCCATGTAAGTGGGTGTTTTCACAAGGGATACCGTACATCGATCCCAGTTCCAGATCTTTTTCTGGTCTGTCCATTCTATCTTGCCTTTAACGATACTGTAAATCCTCTCCCTTTGCGAAAACCAAATCTCTTCATAGACCATGGGATAATCCTCTCCGATTAATAGACAATATATCTCAAAACTATTTAAATGTGTTATGACTGCTTATTATGAATGAAAATCCCTTTCTAGGAGCTTTAGTGATGGGATTTGATCTTTGATGACCGCGCCGGCGAAGCAGAGTGCCGATTTCAAGAAGATAGCATCGCCGGGCGGCGGGCATCAAACATGCGCCGAAGAGAAGCCGCGGAGGTTGGCATCAAGCTACAAACAGAGAATTTAAATAGCCCAAAGAGCAAGTGCATGAGGCAAGTCGAGGTTGCCTAGCCTGGTAAGGCGCAGGTTTGCTAAACCTGTTCCCCTCCGGGGATC
>JAXDAR010000237.1:0-16833 GCA_034679645.1 Methanothrix sp.
AACGTAAATTACTTATAGGAAAAGGGCCAACTACTATATATAAGGTGAAAGCCCAAAAAGCAAAACCAATATGCACCGACTCACCTGGATATCTAAAGCACCACGATTAACTATCGCTTATAGGTATAAGGGGAGGAGGAGGCTGCGGGAAAAACTAGCGCACAAGCCTGTGGGCAACCGCCGGCGTGCCTGCCATTTGACTTTATTCCATCAAGAATTCGGTGACCAAGCTTACAAACATCTGTGGCGCTGTGCTCATTGCAATGTGTTGTTGACCAGGCATGACCACAATCCTGCTATTTGGTAAAGCGGCATGAACTGCCTCAGTTGCTGCCTTGAGAAAATCAGGGCTTTCGCCTCCTTGCAGGAGCATGGTAGGGACATTCAAGTTCTTGAATCGTAAGGGATCAAGGATGTAATCCTCGTCAGCGAACTCCCTTGGTATGGTATGAGCCGCTGCCATACGAACCGACCAGGCAGGCTCCTCTCGCATTAAAGCGATTTCTTGCTCAGACATGCCAACAATTTCTCGAAAGAATATTAATAGGGCTTCCGCTCGGTCTCCTGAATCAAGCAGCGCTTGGATTCGTGCTCGCACATCGGGTGGATAGAAATTTACTCCTACCCAAATGGCTGGTTCATAGAGAATGAGCCTGTTAAGGTTCGCGACGCGCAGAGCCGCTTCCAGGGAACACAATGCTCCGTAAGAGTGTCCCAGCAGGTTCACAGGCCCTGGGATAGAAGCCACAACTGCAGCTATATCTTCATACTCACGCTCGATGGAGTAGTCTGCTGAGTCTCCACTCTGACCTCGGCCGCGTCGATCGATTGCATAAACGGTAAATTTTTGCTCCAGCATTGGGAGGACTGGCGCCCACCGCGTGTGGTCTGCCGTTGTGCCATGCACAAGAACCAAAGCGGGTCCGGTCCCACTCTGCTCGTAGGCAATAAGTGTTCCATCTCTAGACCTCACCTGGTTCATACGCCACCACCGCTTGGATTATCATTGTTCAACTATTTTGCTGCATCAAAACTACAATATTATCAAATAATAGGTCTGCCAAGTTGAAAAGCCTTTTGAGAACGGGAAGGCGAAAGATGGAAGAGATCCTGGCAAGGAGAGAAACAGCCAAATAGCACACCGAACACATATCAGTGATGGCATGAAACTGAAGATCACCATAACCGGCCCCAAGGTGCATGATGTGGGCTATAGACCCTGCCTTGCTGAGATAGCAATGCGCCTGGCCCTCCGAGGTTTTGAGGTCTACAATGACTATGAGGATCGACAACAGGCAGTTATAGCCCTGGTAGAAGGCGACGAGCAAAGAACCATGAAATTCTACAACTCTGCCATGCTGGAACGACCCACGCTCGCCAAAGTGGATAATGTGAGATCCGAGGACTACAACGGCGAAGTCATGCCTTTATGGCAATTTGCATCCATAAATACGGCATCTCAGATGAATAAGGCAATTCCAATCCTTTTAGCCGTGAAAGGGAATACCGAAAAGATCAATGAAGATATCAGTGGCATGCGAGAAGACATTCCCGGCTATGTAATGCAGTTCAGACAGATGCAGGCCGATGTAAAAGCAATAAAAGAGCGCCTGTGCATGTAGGCCAGGGCATGATCATAGCTCTTTTACAGCATCCGGGCGGAAACCGTTCATCCCGCCCCGGAAAACATTCATATACCGCCCTGCATAATATTGCTCTCTGGTTGATACCATAACCATCGATTCCACCCGCCCTACCATCTTCTTCGACCTGACCCATACCCTGCTCGGGAAGACAAACGAGCAGTACCATCTCTATAGCGATGCCCTGGATACTCTGAAGGCGCTGCGTGATCGTGGCTACCGCCTAGGGGTGATCTCCAACCTGTCCGAAGAGGTGACAGTTGATGAGGTGCACTCCTTTTTGGAGGAATGCGGCATCGCCTCATTCATAGAATCCGATCTGGTCGTCTTCTCCTCTGAGAAGCCCGAGTGTATAAAAAAGCCCGATAGAAGGATCTTCGACCTGGCCTGGGAGAAGAGCGGCCTCACAGGGGCAAAAAGCAGTGCCATCTTCGTCACTGAGGAGTACGATCACATCCTGGCCGCCCGCAGCTATGGCTGGAGGGCGATTCTGAAGCGAAACTGTGGAGAATGCAGACCGGAAGAGGGTGAATGCGTGCGCAGTCTCGCCGGGCTGCTTAGATTGCTGTGATCGAGCGGATGTTCTGCTTCAGATCCACTTCAGCACCTTCGCTTCTCTGGGCTCTGCCACCGGGACTTCCTGGGGATAGCCGAAGATCAGGGGAGCCATCAGCTCATGGTCCTCCGGTATACCGATCCCGGCCAGGACTTCCGGGGCCTGATTTAAGAGGGAAGCAAATCCGATAAAGCAGCTTCCCAGTCCCTCCTGGTGGGCGAAAAGAAACATGTTCTCTGCTGCCAGGCCGCAGTCCAACAGGTTCACCGTCCTCCAGTCGGCATTCTTCTTGACGCTGATGAGAATCAGCAGGGGTGCGCCGTAGAAGACCACGTCCTGCCCGGATTTGAATGCTGCCTGGAGTTGCTCCGGGAGGGGCATGTTCTTCGTCACCAGCTCCCGGGTCTTGTCTGAGAGGCTCTTTATGACCTCCCGGCCCTGGATGACTGTGAACCGCCAGGGCTGCAGGTTCATTCCCGAGGGAGCCCGGACAGCGGCATCCAGCAATCCCTCGATGACCTCTCGGGGAACGGGCCGGTCCAGATAACTTCTCACGCTTCTTCTGCCTTTAATGCATTGATCCAGATCCATGGACGGAGTGTTGCCTCTGACCGCTATTAAAGACATCACCTGCACCTGCCGGCAAAGATAGAGGATGGCAATCGGCCCGGTCTAAATTCGCGACTTTCTGGGCCGTTCATTCTTGATGCTCCCTTTTGTCTCCCCGTAGACAGGAGCATATGACTTATTCTTCCTGGGCTTGGATGGATCGTGTCTGCCCGGACCATCGCTTGGCATACCCTTGGCACCCTTCTTCTTGCTCATAGAACGCTTCACCTCCTCTATGCTTACCTTCTCTCGCGTTTATCCTTCTCATGGCATAAATAGCAATCCTGAAGCGGCCTGTCCAATGCATTTGCCGGGCTGGGAAGAGAGAACGGCGAAAACCAGGAGGGTGGCAAAAGTCCCTGGGACCGGAGGAGGGGGAAAGAAATGGCCTATTGACCTTTGCCTCAGATACTATAACGTCAATCGTCGTATAAGAAGTTTTCGCATGTCCACAGATCCCGACGATAAACGCTATAGGAAATTGGCAAAATCTTTTTCCTGAATGCTGCTCATATCATCGGTCATAGCAGATATTGGAGGATTGAAATTGAGAGACATACTGGCATTATCCACGGCAATGCTCCTTGCCCTCGCCCTCATTGGTACCTCTGTGGCCCTGAGCGACTACCAGAAAGGGGTCCTGGATGGCCTGAGCGTGGGCTGGAAGATGGCCCAGAAATATGATCAGGCGCTCCAGGGCAGCCAGGCGGAGTTCAATAGAGCCGTTCCCGAGTACAACGCCTGGATGGAGGAGATATTCGGAAAGAACGAGT
The DNA here is from genome assembly GCA_034679645.1 of Methanothrix sp. Classification (GTDB taxonomy): domain Archaea; phylum Halobacteriota; class Methanosarcinia; order Methanotrichales; family Methanotrichaceae; genus Methanothrix. The sequence continues at coordinate 3,582 of JAXDAR010000237.1, forward strand.
CGCTGATGCTGCGGCCCATGTCCGCCGCCCAAACGGTTCAGAACAGCAGTCGAAGGGACTCCTACTTCATGAGCAAAACCATAACCCCGGAGCACTCCCTGGACGCCAGCTGGAACCAGACGGTTCTATCCCTGCTGCCGGAGCCTGATGCCTACGGCCTGATCGATGGTGTTCCTGCCGATGCTTACTACTCCTTCGGCCCCGCCCTGGCGGACTTCTGAATGAGAGAGTGTCTGGAGAAGAGATCAAGAGATAGGATCTGGAGTGGCTTAAGAGGTGCTCTTGCATCTCCTGCCCCGGCAGCACGATCACATTTATATTTCCCCGCTCCATTTGATACAGGAAGTTGATGAGGCGCAAAGATGAAGTTGATGCTCTTAGTCCTATCACTGGCCTGCATTGCCTCCCTGACCGCTGCCGGGCAGGCGAGCAGTTCGGCGGACACATTCGCCCAGAACACTACTGAGCACTCCTGGGTGTTCGTCAACGGCTATATGGAGGAGTCCAGGATCCTTCAGACCCAATCGGGATTCGCCGGGCAGAAGGCAGTGCTGGCTGCCAGCGGCAGCGGGATGGTCACCAGGAAGATCGACTCCGTCTCTTACCGGGACTCGGATATGGACGAGACCACACTTGCCACATCGGTGGAATTCAACTACAAGCCCTACCATGCCCCCCTCAACCAGAGCGACCTGAGAAATGCTCTCTGCGCCAAGAACTATGAGGTGGGCTCAGTGTTCTCCGAGACCTACAGGATAGATAAGGATCTGATCAAGGACACCAAGACCTATCAGGACGACAGCATATCCGTTTATGAGATCGGCTCAGAGATCCAGGGCTCGGCCAGGATCGGCCAGAGAGTGCAGAAGAATGCCCGCACTGTGCCCACCATGATGATGGGAGGGACCTACATGGGCTATGCTCAGATCAGATCGGAGACCGTGGCGGGAAACATGTCCGTTCTCACATTGCCCTGCCCCTGAGAGAATAGTATAAGGAGCCATGCAGGCGCTGCTCTGCACCACCTTTTTTCAGATCCTCTGCATATCAAAGGCCCAGCGGCTGACAAGAGGGGCCACATTTCCGCACCGCCGGCACTGTAATACCTCCAGGCCCAGATCTTCGTAGCTCCTCACGAGGCCCTCGATCTGCTGCGCCTTCTTGAAGGTATAAAAATGGATGAACCCGCCCCGCTTCACCATCGGGGGGAGAAAATCCACTATCCGGTCCATTCCATAGGGGGTGGGCACAATCGCCCGGTCAAATCTCCTTTTCAACAACGAGGCCACACTGAAGACATCGGCATTGATGATCGCAACCCTCTCATCCACCCTGTTCTCCTGCGCATTCACTGCCAGCCAGCCGCAGGCCTTTCCGCTCTTCTCCAGGGCCACCACCCTCGCCCCCCGGGCGGCGGGGGGAATGGCAAAGGGACCCACTCCGGCGAACAGGACCAGCACCTCCTCTCCAGCCCTCACCTGTCCTGCCACCCTCATTCTCTCGTAGCCCAGATGGCTGTTGAAAAAGACCTCGGCCACATCCAGATGATAGCGGAAACCTGACTCGCGGTGAACGGTAACGGAACTCCGCTTTCCGGCCAGAAACTCCAGGCAAAAGGTTCTCCTCTCTCCCTGCAGAGGGGTGACCTTTTGGAAGACGGTATGAATACCCCGGCACTGATCGAGCAGGGCAGAGGCGATATCCCTTTTATAGCGATCCAGCTCAGAATCAAGGGAGAGAATGGCGATATCCCCGATCACATGGAAACGGCTGGAAAGAAGCACCAGTTTCTCCTCGGGGAGGATTCCTGCCAACCTCTCCTTTAAGCGCATCTCATTTGCCCCCTAAAAGCAGCCCAGGGTGAACTGATCCTGCAGCCGGACCTCTTTAAGCTCATGGGGGATCTCTAAGAGATCCATCAATTGAAAGGCATTCTTTGCTGCCTTGGAACGGGCGTGATTATTGAAGTATATCCTCACCATCTGCTCCTTTATCTCCGCCTCGCGAATTCTGGGAATCCAGGGCTTCAGCTCTCCCAGAGAGTAGAGATAGTCGTAGCGGTTGATGCGGGTGTCGTCCTCCCTCTTCTCCTTCCCGCCCCGGTACCAGGTGTCGTAATTGCGCCCGTGGAAGCGAATGTAGACGTGGCCCGGGCTCTCTGCCCGGCGGATATGAGGACCGGGACCGTCGATCAGTACCGGTGCCACATTTCTCTCCAAAAGGATCTCCGCCACCTGCGGATCGATCATATCCCCCTCGCCATTCAGCCAGGTGGAATGGCGGAACTCCACAGCATAACGGTGATCAAGCGACGACAGTGAATCCAGGACGGCGATCAGGATCTTTAAATCGGCCTCATTTTTGGGAAAGAAGGGGGAGAGCTGAATGAGCACCGATCCCAGCAGCCCGGCCTGCGCCAGAGGTTTGACGCTGCTCCTCTCGAATGCCATCGCCTCCCGGACCGCCTCCTCTCCTTCCCTGCAGACCATATGCTCATGGGTCACCAGCTGGGGCATCTTTATGGAGTACTCGAAACCATTCAGCATCGAGCCCTTCCGCACCCAGGAGGCGACCTGCAGCTCACCGGGCGGGCGGTAGAAGGTGCTGTTGATCTCCACCGTGCGAAAATACCGGGCGTAATATGCCAGCCACTCCCCCTTCCTCTTCGCCAGTTCCTGTGGGTAAAAGCCGCCCACCCAGTCGTCATAAGACCAGCCGCTGCAACCGACTAGAATGATCAATATCCCCTCCGATATTCGCATATTCCTGGATTTCATGAACCCATCCAGCACGATCACCCCACCAGCTATATAAGTGCCGTTTTCCTGGATTTGTGAGGTCGATAATGATGGGCTATTTGGAAAATATCAGCACTCAAGGCAGGGATGCCAATCCGTTCTTCCGGTTGATGGACATCGAGCTGGGCCCTTATGGCAGCGGAGAGGCAGTGCTTTTCATGCCCGTCCGGCCGGATATGCTCAACGGCGTGGGATGGCTGCAGGGAGGCCTTTACTCCGCACTGAGCGACGAGGCCATGGCCCTTGCCCTATTCACCGTTCTTGAAAATGGAGAAGCCATAGCCACCATATCTGAGAGCACCAGTTTCCTGCAGGGGATCAGGAAAGGAAGCGTTGCCGCTCAGGCAAAGGTGGTCAAAAAAGGCAGAAGGGTGGCCTATGTCCAGGGCAGAGTAACAAATAGAGATGACGGCACCCCTCTATCCTGCACCCAGGCTTCATTTGCAGTCATCCCAAAAGAGTAGACCGCCCCAAGGAACAGGAATGAAATCCTGGTGCTCTAGAGCTTCGCCCGGCTGAAACCGGTCAGGCCGGACTCCCCCTGCTGCAGCCTTCTCACAATCTCGCCTGCAGCGCGGGCATCAGTGGCGGTAGCCAGAATCTTTGCTCGGCTTATGGTGGTCCTCTTTCCGCAGGGGCAGGTTCTGGTCTTGGCATCATCCGTGGAGTATAGATGCCGTCCGCAACTGCAGCGAAAGACCAGGAACATCAGACTAAAAATGTATTTCTATACCGAGGGGAGCAGTACGGCATTGATGATGCCATCCTGGCCCGGCCGGTTGGTTATCCTGGCGTCCCCGATCTCCGTCTTGATTATGGCGCCCTTGGTGAGAATGCTCCGTCTCATGTAGTGCAGATTGGCCCGGTTCTCCTTTGCGGCCTCGATCTTGACCATCTTGGTCATGCCGGTCACCGGATCAGCCACAGCGACCATATTGCCCCGCAGCATCCTGACCTTCTCCTTTCCGCCCCGGATCTGGACCTTCTTGATCCTCGTCTCACCGATGGTGGTATCGCTCTGCTCTCTTCCAACCTCGAACTTCCTCTTGCCCCGGGCCAAAATCAGCTTTCCGCCCGTGGGCTTCCTTCCCATCTTTCCTTGCCAACGCATATCTTTATTCCTCAGATCGCAAAGGATCTTCAGGGCACTGAATTTAAAGGTTGTGGTGAATCGGGCATGGTGGATTCGCCGGGCATTCTGGAGAACAAATCCAGACCCAGCGGCATTCTAGCTGAGCCTCTTTGCCATGTGGGACCGGGAGAGGTCGTAGCCCAACCGGCGGTAGTAGCCCCTCGCCCCTATGCCGCTGGTGACCTCGATTGTGGGATAGCCCGCCTCCAGGGCCAACGTTTCCGCCTCCTCCAATAGCCGGCCTCCATAGCCCCGGTGCTGCCAGCCATCCTTCCTGCTGCCGATGGGGACCAGGGGGCCGTAGACATGCAGCTCTCGCACCCGGGCGGAGGCGCCCAGGCGCAGGCGCAGGAATCCCACCAGGACATCATCCTCGCTCTCGAAGGAGAGGAAGTGCTCTTTTCCACCGGAGGCGGTGTATGATTCATGCACCAATCGGGGCTCGGCACTGACCACTCTTCTCAGTCCCGCCTCCCGGCAGCGGATGCACTGGCACCTTCCTCCCCGCTCCTCCAGCCTCTGCCTGGCCAATTGACGGAGATTGGACTTTTTCACTCCGGCCACAATCAATGGCGAGGGGATGTCCCTCTGCACCCGTTGCAGGCGGACGTAGCGGGGCAGGATCTCTTTTATTCTCGATATCAGCTCCGCGGCATCATGATCTTCCAGAGGAATGTACTCGCCCCGCCGGTACTGGCGGTATAGCTCCGTTCCCTCCACGACCAGGGTGGGATAGATCTTGAGGTAGTCTGGGCGATAGCGTGGATCGGAGAAGAGTCTCCTGAATACCGCCAGATCCTGATCCGGGCTGGAGCCGGGAAGGCCGGGCATCATATGGAATCCCACCTTCAGCCCCCTCTCCCGCAACAGAGCACTGGCGCGGGCGGTATCCTCGACCGTATGCCCCCTTTTCATTCTCACCAGGATATCCTCATCCAGGCTCTGCACTCCCAGTTCCACCTTGGTCCCTCCCAGGCGCAGCATCTCTTCTATGTCCTGGGGACGGCACCAGTCCGGCCGGGTCTCAAAGGTGGTGCCGATGTTCCTGACAAGAGCAGTCTCATTTGCCCTGGCCGCATCTTCGAAGGACTGCCAGCCGGAGCATCTCCGTTTGCCGGGAAAGTCGTTCATGGCCTCCAGGCAGCACTTGACAAACCAGTTCTGATAGCCCAGGGGGCGGGAGGTGATCGTCCCTCCCATGATGATCAGCTCCGACTTGTCCAGGAGGTGGCCGATCTCATCCAGCTGGGCCAGCCTGGCAGTCACCTGATCATAGGGATCGAAGCGGTGCTGACAGGCTCGAAGTGCCGCCGGCTCTCTGCCGGTGTAGCTTTGGGGAGAGAGGTTCGAAACTCCCCCCGGGCAGGGTACGCAGGTCCCGTGCGGGCAGAGGGCAGGAGAGGTCATGGCAGCGATGACCGCCACCCCGGAGAGGGTTCGGGTGGGCTTTCTTATCAGCATCTTCAGAGCCTCTCGCTCCCCGGCTCTTGCCTGGCCCAGGATGTCGGCATTGCTGGGCAGAGAGGCCAGGCCAAGCCGGGATGAGAGATCTTTCTTGGCCTTCTCCAGTGCTGCTACATCCCTTATCTCCCCTGCCAGTACTGCCTCTACCATATCGCGCAGCCCGGCGGCTAGTCTATCCAACGGACCTCCCCCGCACGCCCAGAGCGCTCCGGTCGAGCGGGGCTCTCCGCCGGCCAGCCTAAAGAGACTATGGCCACCGGCAGGACGTCATCCTCCAAATGGAGGGCTTCGCGCACCAGGTCGTCGTCAAATGCTCCGTTCCAGCAGGCACCAAGGCCTGCTTCGTGAGCGGCCAGGAGAAGACACATGGTTGCAGCATCAGCATCCTGTATGGCAAAGAGGCTGCCCCGGCTGCCGTAGCGGTGGCTGGAGGCCGTAACATCGGCACAGACCACGATGAGAAGAGGGGCCGATTCGATATGCTTCTGGCTGTAGGCGGCAGCAGCCAGCAGCTGCCTCATATCCTCATTGCTCACCAGGATATACCTTCTGGCAGATAGGTTTCCTGCGGACGGTGCCATCTGGGCGGCATCGATCAGCGATCTGGCCAGATCCCTGGGTATGGGACGGGACTCGTAGCTGCGGATCGACCTTCTGCTCCGCAGAGCATCCAAGAGATTCATCGATTATGAAAGGCAGGCCACTACGATAATAAGCTTCTCCAATCTAGAGAAGCTCACACAGATATGCAGGCTCTGCTCTTCCCAGCTGCCTCAAGGCCAGGCCCTCCTCATCCAGGATTATGTATGTATCGGGAAGCTCGATTCTGGAGCCCTTTCCCGGCTCGCGGGTGAAGCTTCCGGCATTCACCGCCAGCGGACCACCTCTGCTCTGGAAGATCCCTGCCCGGTGGGTGTCGCCGTAGATGAAGCAGTCGACTTCCCCCAGGTTCCTGTCGCGAATGAACCTCATTATGGCCTCATACTGCATCTGCACCGAGGCCAGGTGCGGCCCATGAAGGGCTCCGCTGGTGATCCTCTGCAAAAGGCTGGATGCCTTCCATATCCTTTCTTCAAAGGAGACCATCTCCCCAATGTAAGAGGAGCGGTAGATGCTCTCATAGGCGTAGGCCATCATCATCTCCAGGTCAGCGGGCAGCAGCTCCTCTCCGTAGAGGTGGCGAATCCTTTCCACCATCTGCATGGTGAAGGTCTGGATTCCGTCCAGGTGGTGGCCGTGGGTGAAGAGCACCGTCCGGTGGCAGCAGCGTATCCGATAGGTGGGATAGAGCATATCGATGTTCAGGCCGTTTATGGTTTGCCGCCAGCGCAACGAGGGTGAGTATACCGGGAATAGGTCTCCTCGCGCCACCCTCTCCATGAAATCGGACTCCTGCTTTTGCACCACCAAATGATGATCGTGATTTCCCACTACATAGTGGATATTCAGACCGGCCTCACCCAACCGATTCAAGAGGTGCACCGACTCTCGCATAGCACATTCCGGCCGAACCCTCCAGAAGTCGAATACATCGCCCAACAGGATTACCTGGTCGCAGTCTCCCCCATATTCCAGTATCTCCCCCATCAACTGATCGACCCTGGCCGGATCGCTGAGCGTGGATGAATTCAGCCCAAAGTGCGTATCCGAGATTATCACCGCTGACATGAATCCCCTCTATCCCTTCACAAGTGTTTATTACAGTAGTTATTTATAAATATTGTGAGCTGGTGGAGAGGGATTTTAGACATGCCAGGAGAGCGATCTGAATTAGAAAAGAGGATATCAGCCGAATAGAGACTGCTTGCAGAATTGGCCAATGAAATTGGTTATAAAGTGAAAGGGGCTTTCAGATGGGGCGAGAGAAGAAACATGCCGCTTAAGAGGAGATCGACAAACAGGAGATATTCAGATGATTGACATCGCCATTCCCAAGGGCAGCCTACAAAACCAGACCCTGCAGCTCTTCGAGCAGGCAGGGCTGGAGGTTAAGAGAACCGAACGGGAGTACAACGCCCGCATAGACGATCCGCGCATCGGCAAAGTGAAGATCCTCCGTCCGCAGGAGATTCCCGGATATGTGGCCAAGGGCTACTTCGACCTGGGGATCTCCGGCACGGACTGGATAGTTGAGTCCGGAGCCATTGTGACCAAGGTTGCGGATCTCAACTACGGCAAGCAGGGGCCTGGGACGGTAAAGCTGGTGGTGGCCGTTCCGGAGAGCCTCCAGATAAGCTCCGCCTCCATGATAAAGCCGGGCAGTCGTGTGGCCACCGAGTATCCCAATCTCACCCGGACATACTTCTCTAACCTGGGAATTCCAGTGGACATCCAGTTCTCCTTTGGAGCCACAGAGGCCAAAGTTCCCGAATTGACCGATGTGGTGGTTGATCTCACCGAGACCGGCTCCACCCTGAAGAAGAACGGCCTGAAGATAATCGATGTCATGCTGGAGTCAACCTCCGAGCTGGTAGCCAATAAGAAGAGCTTTGCCGATAAGGTGAAGCATGATGACATCTCCGCCGTCCAGACCCTCCTCTTGGCGGTGATGAGGGCGAGGGGAAAGACCCTCCTGAAGATGAATGTGCCCGAAGCCGCACTGGACGCCATCATCACCATGCTTCCCAGCATGAAAAGGCCCACCCTCTCCAAGCTCTACAACACCGACTACTATGCCATAGAGACGGTGGTGGACCGCTCCCAGGTCAACCTGCTCATCCCCCAGCTGAAAAAATCAGGAGCGGAGGATATACTGGAACTGGCCATATCCAAGATCGTCCCCTGATAAAAAAAGAAGCGGGCGCAGAGGGATTCGAACCCCCGATCTACAGCTTAGGAGGCTGCCGCCTTATCCTGACTAGGCCACGCGCCCTTCTTTTGGACTCTCTTCGTACAACAAACAGATATATCAACCTTTCCGGATCGGCTGCCCAGGTTGGTGCACATGCCGCTCCCCCCGTTCCGTCCTCGCCCGGAGAGACGGTTTTCCAGTTTTCATCCCCTTTCAGAGCCCAATTCCTTCAGCGGATCAGCACCCCGCTTAAGACGACCACGAACAGGCCCAGGAAGAACCAGCCAAGAATCCCCTCGGCCATGGCCAGGTGGCGATAGACTCCCACCGGATAGGTGTTGACCGGTGCCTGGGAGGTGGTAAACATGGCGATGGAAAAGTAGAGGGCATCGGTGAAAGAGACCCTGGCTGTGGGCTTCAGCCTGGTGTCGCCGGGTAGCTCCATCCCCTCGATCTCGAACTTGTTCATCCCCTTCCCCGCCCAGAAGATCACCCCGAAGAACAGAATGGTAAAGAGGCACCAAAAGGCGGTATAGCTCACCCGGACCCCATAGCCGCAGGAGAGCCAAGAGATCAGATCGGAGATCTTTTCCCAGCCCCAGGGTGCCTGCTCCTGCCCTATTCTGCGGTACTGATAGTAGCAGTCGTCGGCATCATCGAACCACTCCAGGCTCTTGTAGTTCTTGACCAGGGCTAAATAGGCGGCACCGTTGTAGACCAGACGATCCCTGATCACCCCCCATCTGACCTCCAGCTTGGTGAAATCGGAGTTGTTGAGGTTGATCTTTGAGATCTCCTGAAAGCTCACATTGTCCAGACGCATATTGTAGAGACGGGAATCCTCCATGTTCAGGTCATGATCGAACCGGGCATTGATGAAGTAGGCCAGGTCGGTGAACTTAACTCCCCCGAAGTAGGTGCGGTTGAAATAGACATTGGTGAAATCGGCCAGCCCGCCGAAGCTGGCGAGACCGAAGGTGCTGCCTGAGAAGAAGCTCGCTTGCCGGAAGACCACATTTCCGGCAAACCTGGTGGCGGCGAAGGCTGCATTTCCCCGGAACCGGGCATCCAGGAATGATGTATGGCCGCCGAACTGAGTTTCCAGAAAGCTCACATTCACGAACCTGGCGTCTGCGAAGGAGGCCAGACGCTGGAACTGGGCGAAATCAAAGTCCACATCCCGCTCGAAGCTGCTGTTGAGGAAGTCGGCGTCTCCGACAAACTGGCTGTTCCCGAGGCTTGCGTCCTCAGAGAATTGGGCGCTGCGAAATGAGGCCTGCCCTCCGAAATAGGCGTTGCGAAAATCGGCCTGGCCCTGGAAGAGAACCCCGGAAAACCTGGCTCCACCTTCAAACCGACAGCCAACGAAGTTCGCGTCATCCTGAAAGACGCTCCCCTGCAGGTCGAGCGGCTGGTTAAAACTCGCCCCGGCAAGCCCGACCGGCCCTGTGAAGACGCTGTTGGTGATCTTCACCGGCTGGGGTAATGATCCCTGCAGCTCGGCCAGGTCCAACGAGCCGATGATGGCGACGTTATCATATCTCACTGCCTCGCCGGAGATCAACTGAGCGACGATATCCTCTGCAGCTACGGTTTCCTGGTTTGTCGCTCCCAGGCCGGCCTCCTCTGAATGGGCGCCGGTGCAGAAGAGCAGCATCAAGAGAATCAATACCCAGCGAGATATTTCGACCACTGGATGAGAGTTGGGCCGTCAGGGATTTATGACTTTGTATTGCAGGAATATCATGCAAGATACCTCGGCAGAGAAGACCCTGGCCCGCCAGGGCTACCACCTGGTGGGCTCTGGTGCGGTTAAGCCCTGCCTCTGGCTGAACCGCTCCCTGCGGGGGGGCGACCAGTGTTATAAACATCATTTTTACGGCATAGCCAGCCACCGCTGTGTGCAGATGACCCCCACACTGGAGTGCAATCACCTCTGCCTGCACTGCTGGAGGCCGATAGACGATCCAGTACCGGCAAAAGAACCCACTGAGCCGGCAGAGCTACTGGAAGGGATACTGCAGGGCCAGCAGAGGTTTATATCCGGTTACGGAGGCTCCGCGACCACTGATCCCCAGCGGCTGGTGGAGGCGCGCCATCCAAAGCATATGGCCATATCCCTGATGGGCGAGCCCACCCTCTATCCCTACCTGAAAGAGTTCATCGATCTGGTAATTCGGCGGGGCATGACCACATTTCTGGTCAGCAATGGCACCTGTCCCCAGGTTCTGGCGGAGCTGAGGCCTACCCAGCTTTATCTCAGCCTCAATGCCCCCAATATAGAGAAGTACCGCCAGGTATGCAATCCCAGAGGAGATTTCTGGCCGGAGATCCTCGAGTCTCTGCAGCTCCTGAAAGAGCACCGCTGCCGCAGCGTGATCCGCATGACACTGACCCGGGGACTTAACATGGACGGGATGGAGGATTATGCCCGGCTGATCGGAGATGCCCAACCGGATTTCGTCGAGCTGAAGGCCTATATGCACCTTGGCCGCTCCCGCGCCCGGCTGGAGAGGACGGCCATGCCCCAGCATACCGAGATCCTGGCCCTGGCCGATTCCCTGGCCGGGCTACTGGGCTACCGCCTGGAGGCAGATGTGCCCCTGAGCAGAGTGGCTCTCCTCAGCCGGGGAAAGATCTCTCGATTCATAGAGATGGAGAGCCTGAGCAAATCTGGAGATTCGGTCCAAGATTGGTGTGGTTTGAACGCGCGAGATCTGAATAAAGATGATTGGTAGGTATCTAAGGGATGGTCTGACCAGAAGAGGGCAACAGATATGCAGCAAGGATCTTTTTATGATTCCCTCCCTCTTGAATCGATATCTATAGGTAATACTCAATTTCAATATTTATTTGAATGATAAAAATTGAGCTGCTGAAAAGCGCTGATTTATAATTCGGATTTGGGCTGCTGGGCGGTCCATTCTCCGGCCAGAGGCCCCCATCCGGAGCTTTCAGTGGGAAAAGTATTTTTGTGGGTAATTTCAATCATAGATCTGGGTCAAGTCCAACAGGCGGGCAGTTGATGGTCAGGGGCCTGGGGTGAATCAATGGATCGCAAAATGAAGATCGTACTGGTGGAGGATAATGCTGAGGACATCGCATTTACCAGGCGGGTCTTAAAGCACAATAATCTGATTGGAGATCTCATCGTCGCCGCCAATGGCAAGGAGGCAACAGCGGCCCTGGAGCAGATTGAGGAAAGCGATCCGCCCGATCTCATCCTGCTGGACATCTTTCTGCCCGATATCAGTGGCATCGAGCTTCTCACCCTGATCAAGAAGAATGAGAGGCTGAAAGACATTCCGGTGGTCATTCTCACCGGCTCGAATGAAGATCAGGATATCCAGAAGAGCTACGATTTGGGGGCGAGCAGCTATCTGGTCAAGCCTATATCCAATGATGCCCTGATGCTGGTCATAAAGAAGCTATTCGATATCTGAATCAAGCGCTCTGACCACCTCCAGGTTTCCAGTATCTTCCCGGCGTGAATCCTGAGGGGTTTCCAGTATCATCGCTCGTTCTCGCAGAAGAGGGTGGCAGACCACAGATCGGAAGCCCTCCAGGCCGATCTGCCCCAGGCCGATGTGCTCGTGCCGGTCCAGGTGCGATCCCAGGCCCCCCCGGCAATCATTCAGATGGACCAGCCTGAGCATTTTCGGATCCATGCAGCTTTCCAGCTCCTCCAGGGTCCTCTCCAGGGCGAGAGGAGTGCGAATATCATATCCGGCAGCAAACAGGTGGCAGGTGTCCAGGCACAATCCCAGCCTCCCGGACTGGTCGGGTAAGGCCTCGATGATGGCGGCGATCTCTTCGAAGGTGCTTCCCATGCTGTTCCTTGTCCCGGCGCTGTTCTCCAGGAGTACCAATGCCCGACTTTTTGAATCAGATATCCCCCTCTCCAGGGCTCCGGCAATCCTCTCCCGGCCGTAATCCTTCCCTGCGCCCAGATGGCTTCCCAGATGAGTCACCAGATATGGTATGCCTAAAAGCCGGCAGCGTTCCAGCTCATCGATCAGGGCCTGCACTGACTTTGAGTAGACCTCCTCTTTAGGGGAGGCGAGGTTGGGGAGGTAGGGCATATGGGATACCGCAGGGTGGAGGTCGTACTCTTTGCGCCGTATGGAGAAGAGTCTTGCCGATTCCCCTGGAACCGGCCTGGACCTCCAGCTGCGGGGATTGGTGGTGAAGATCTGAAAGGCATGGCAGCCCAACTCCCGCGCTCTGTCCACTGCCTTTTCCAGACCGCCGGCGACGGAGACGTGCACTCCAATTCGAAGCATAAATCAGCTTAGGATGGCACAACGGATCAACCTTGCCCGGGGGAAAAATTGATTATCGATACAGAAAAAGATTTAACCGACCGCAACGCCGATGATGATCGAACTGTTCTGAATGGTGATGAGCCCTATGAGTTCTGAGGCGTGCGATTATCAGGCGACCTGACGTGCCTGGGCCCAGCGGCTGATGTTGTCGATGAGATTGAACTCCATTATCTTCTTGGTATCATAAAGCATATCCGACAATTCATTGAAAGAGAAGGGCTTTTTCTGGCCGTTCTTATCGATCACCTCGATCTTTTCATCAGGCGAGGCGCGTCCCAGATCCCGCATCAGAACTGCCAGATCAGAGCATGCTTTTTTCAGATACTTTATGGAGTAATCCGATGTTGCCTGCCTGTCGCTCAGGTTTCGGTTGACCTCTTTTATGGACCAGCAAATGGTGAGAATATCCCTGTACATCTCGGCACCTGGGAGTTGGTTCATAGCAGAGATATTTAAACGCTGTGGAGAATGAGAAAAAGGTGGGGCTGGTGAGATTCGAACTCACGATCGACGGGTATCTCCGATACTGAAGTCCTTACAGGATTGCATGCCTGTAACAACCCATTTCAGTGCTCCAACGGATCATCAACAACCTCCCCGTCGAGAGATCTCAGTAGACCCGTTGCTCATCATTAAATATACCGCTGGAGCCCATCGCCCTACCTGGCTAGGCCACAGCCCCGGTTTTAAAGCGGGCCGAGAGGGATTTGAACCCCCGACCTAAAGGTTAAGAGCCTTTCGC
>JAXDAR010000238.1:0-3406 GCA_034679645.1 Methanothrix sp.
ATGTACTCCAGCTCCTGCTCTGAGGTGAAGTTGATGTAGTCCATGGGATAGCCGTTCGCCCACGCACAATCCGAGTCTGCTGGCTGCCTCTCCGCCTCCAACTCTATCCGGGAGGTGATGACATTTCCTGAGCCGGACTGCTTTTCCACCAGCTTCTGACCCTCATAGCCAGGCTGGGTGGAGATGACCATCTCCAGGCTTCTATACCCCACTCCTTTTACAGACGATTTCTCGTACATGTAATTGGCAGCGCCTGCCATGCCTATAAGAGCCATGGCCATGACCGCTAAAATAATTATTTCTCTTTTCAATCCACACTACCTCCTTTTCGAAAAGACCGCTCTCCTGATGAACCCTAACACCCGATATACGGTTCTCTGCAGCCTATTTCAAGGTTTTGGCCCGCTCTCCTGCCATCAGGTCGAGGTCATCAAGAGTAGAAATGTCCTTAATTTAAAAAAAATAAAAAATGTATAAGCTCATGCCTTACGGCCGAAATTGTTCAGCCTGTTTACGAAATTTTGGCATGAGCTGCTGGTGCAGGGACTGGCAACAGGCGAGTTTTTAGATTCATTGGCTGCGGGTGTAGCTATCCCCTGGCAGTCTCCGTCCTGGCAGGCGGGCTCGGAGTCTGCGTTATTGCGGAAGAGAAGCCTCCGGTTAATCTCAAATGATCCAAAGTACTCCTCCAGCTCTTTGAGGCTCTTTTGTCCGGGAATCGATTGCTTGGCATCGATGAGGTAGTAGCCGGTGAAATTGTCCATGGTCTTGAACTCCGCCGTCTTTTGCAGAGATCCCGTCTGGTGCAGGGTGAAATCCTGGCTCTTGAACTCCATCTGCTGCAGGTCATAGGTCTCACGCACCTTGGAGCCCACTCCACCGAATATAGCGGAGCTCTTGAAGCTCTCCGTTCCTACCAGAGCATCTCCACTGGCCAGAGCATTGTAGTTGTCAACCGCATCCTTTTCGATGAAGTTGGCGTTCTTACCCCTGGCTTCATCCACCATGTATTCGTTCTTGACCAGGGCATCAACACTGCCGCTGAAAATCACATCCTTGGTGGACTTGATCCCCGATTCCATAGATCTGAGATCTTTGCTCATCTGGAACTGCCCCGTGCCACTGATGGCGGTCTCTGATGCATAATCGTATGCCTGCACCCGGAAGGATGCTTCTCTTGAGGCGGAGGTGCGACATTTGGCTGAGGCCTCGACTGCAAACCTGTACTTTCCTTCTATGGCATTGACCCCCGGCTGGACAGCCAGATTCTGAGAACGAGATGATCCTGCCGGGATGCTCAAGGAGGTTCTGGTCCAGGCAAACCAATCCAGTGCGCAATCCATAGGCTTGACGCACACCTCCACCTCCGCATCGCTGGAGCCCCCGTTGGTCACAGTGACCACAAAATCCAGCCCCTTGCCCTGGGTGGTATAGGACTTATCCTTCTCTGATTCCGGTCCTGTCAGGGTGACGTCCACCGATAGTGCCCCAGAGTCCCCGTAACAGGGACTGGGCAGGTAGTCGGGAATTGATGGGGTAGTGGGACCTGACCAGGTGGCTGAAACATCACCTATTTCCATCCCCGGATCTTCGACCGTAGCCTGCGTCTGGCATATTGCCAGGATCAACAGTGCCATTACAATGATCGGATATTTTATCATGCTAAACCCCCTGAAATAGGTAAAAAAAAGCAGCCAGGTCATATCGACCTAGCAGTCTATTCCTTCACAAGGTGCGCGTTGCCTCTCAGGCACAGGATTCTCATGGAACTTCAGTGTCTTCTCTGCTTCGAATGTTCCGGTGAACATCTCATGGGCCTTGATATCCTTGTAGAATATCTTGTGCCATGTGGCGTCGGTTCCCCATGTGCCGTTAAAGGAGTTCTTGGTTTCAATTCCCACCAGGTGGGCGGGATTATTACCCATCAGATCGGCCACGGCATCCTGATTCCTTCCTGCGCTCGCGAGGGATCCGATGAGATTCTCGGGCGTTGTGCCCTCTGGATTGTAGGGCGTGGTGGAAGAGAAGAATGCAGTTTCATCCTGCTCCAGCTCGTTGACCGAGAAGAGTTCCTGTACATTGGCCCCAATGCCGCCGTAGAACTCCTTGGAATTGATGAGCCGGCCTCCGGTCAGAGGAGTCTGGCCGCTGTAGGTCATCTTGGTGTTCTGGACGAAGTTCAGGTTGGACTTGTTTCCTCCATTCACCGAGGAGACATTTCTCTTCAGGACGTCAGCATTCTGGGAATATGCCGTCTCCTGATCCAGTTCGAAGTCCCCGTCCCCGTTCATGGTGTCGAAGTATTCCAGAGCTATCCTCTTATCGATTATGGAGTTGGAAACATCGACAACTCCCGATCCGGATACCTTATGATTCTCACAAAATTGTTCATATTGCACTGGCGGTACAAGTGGCGGATTTGCCAAGACAATGCCGCAAAGCCCCATTAGAGCTATTGCGAAGACTACCATTACTCCCTTCATGCTACAATTACCCCCGATGTTTGACGTAACAGTTATTAATCCCTTTGAATGTAGTTTGTGTCCGGCCTGAAATGCAGGACTTGAGCTACAATTATAAGCTGATGCTTTTATTCGATATAAATCTATCTGTTGATGATAATCATTCTTCAAAAGGCCGGATCTGCGAGGAGCTTTCAGTCTGATAATATGCCTCTAATTTGGGCCGGGGAAACGATAATAAATGCTACTAGCTCTAATAATTATTACTGATCAGCGGATCGAATGATTCCTATCGATCCTTTTAAAAAAATAAAATAAAGCCTACTCCCGGCGCAATTGGCCGGGAGCAGGAATCCTTCATGGCTGTCTATACACAAGGCAGCCAGTCGACGCTGATCGCTCCGCAGGTGGAGTTGCCCCAGAGCTGGATGAACTTCTCAATGGAGAAGACACCGGTCAGATCCTCGACCGATCGGCCGTACTCAGCGTGGCGACCCTTCAGAGCGCTGCTGGGGGCGGGATCCCTGGAGATCCAGCCGATATGGGCAACGCCGATGACGTTGCTGTTCAGGTTGGCCTCAAGGACGCCGGTGCAACAGCGGGGACATCCACTGTCAGTGAAAATATACCTGTCGGGATCCTCTCTGTTGTAAATGCCGTAACCTCTGGTCTTGACCTCGGTGGTCTTCTGCAGGTGCTCCGCATGGCTGTACATCTCTGTTAGCACAGCGCCGATCTTGTAGTTCTGCACGCACAGCTTCTCAACCCACTTCTGGTCATAGGTGCCGGTCTGGTAAGAGACTGGCATGTACTCGAACTCCGCTTCCTTGGTGAAGTTGATGTAGTCCATGGGACACAGGCATCCCGTTGGCCAGCCGCATGTGCACCCGGCGGGGAAGCCAAAAGGATCGATCACCCAGCCGATGGGGACTCCATCTCCATTA
>JAXDAR010000239.1:0-9392 GCA_034679645.1 Methanothrix sp.
CATTGTTCTGTGCCTTTTACTGATCAGCCTTTGCTTTCGTGGTCATGAAGTCGGGGCGTGTGGTAAGGCTGGACATAAAGGATCTCGCCACCAGGGGATTGATCATGCCGGGAGGAAGTTCCATCTCCGCTATCACTTTTCGGCACAGTTCCATGGCATCGATCTCTACAGGAGAGCCCATCCATTCTGTAGCTCTTAGAACGGCCTTGTGGATCTGCTGCAGATAATCCAGGCCCCGGTCCATAACTCGATAGGCATCGCTTCCCGAGCGAGGCTCATCCCAGGCCGCCAGAAGCTGCTTCATTCCGGCAATTCCCTTCAGCCTCTGGATGGATCGCATCGACTCCGTTATATCCTGGTAGATGGGCATCTCTCCGGGAATGGGGATGGCATCGGCAGAGAAGAGCGTCCCCTCCTCCGGGCTCCAGAGGGATATGGATCCGGGGGAGTGGCCGGGGGTGTGAATCACCTCTAAGCTGATGCCGCCCAGTTCGATAAGATCGCCGTCCTCTAAAAACCGATCGATATGCACTGAGCCGGCCACCAGCGATTTGAATCCGGGAACAGGTCGCTCTTTTTCCTGTTTCTCGACATCTTCGATCCAGGCCTTCTCCGCAGCATGAGCGGCTATACGGCAGCCGGTCAGGCTCTTGATCCTCTTAGCCGCCCCGATGTGATCGGGATGAGAGTGGGTGAGAATGATCTCTGATATCTCCTCCGGGCCGTGGCCGGTCTCATTCAGATAATCCAGAATGATCCTCTCGGATGAGGCCACAGCGGAGTCGATGAGGGCAATCTTCTTGCCGTAGATGAGATAGCAATAGACGAATCTGGGAATTCTTTGGCCGGAAGGATCGGTTATCTGAAAAGGGATCTTTAAGGCGTGGATGCGGTCTGTTATCTTCATCTGGTTCCTCAATGCGGTCTATCTTATGCGGGATATTTATTGCTTTGGTCTTCCGGTATAATGTACTTTGATGTTGGTTCCATTGCAGCACTTCTCAAATGCAATGCGCAGAGGTTCAATGGGCTCAGCGTCTTCTCGGACATAAATATCTCAGACCGCCGTCGCACCCCTTTAGGAACGTTGGAATTTCACAATATTGTCCCAGGCCTTTAGGAATGTTGCATTAAGTCTTGTTTTTCATGTCGGGCTGGCTAGTATCCATATCACAAATCATAGCTTGACATGGATCTTGAAGTGGAATGCGGAGCCTGCGATCGGCACTATAAAAATGGCACACTCTCAAATCGAGAGATTTTGGAAAGCATTTAGGCCCAAGACCGTAGAGCTATACCCAAGTCAGAGCCGCGACATTGATGCAAAGCTATACATAACTATCAGCATAACATTAGAGCACATGAGCGAGATAGTCTTACAAGTGCCAGATGATGCCTTGCTGGCCCTAAAGATGTCCCCAGACGAGTTGGGAAAGGAACTAAAGTTAGCGGCTGCCATAAAGCTCTTTGAACTGGGAAAACTATCATCTGGGGCTGCAGCCAGACTGGCAGGCATACCACGAACGCTCTTCCTTGCCAGGCTGGCTTACTATGGCGTGGATACCTTCCGCTTGACAGAAGAAGACCTCAAGGCGGAGGCAGCTCTTGCCTGAAGTTATCTGCAATACATCGCCCTTGCAGTATCTGCATCAAATAGGTCAATTGAACAT
The DNA here is from genome assembly GCA_034679645.1 of Methanothrix sp. GTDB lineage: Archaea > Halobacteriota > Methanosarcinia > Methanotrichales > Methanotrichaceae > Methanothrix. The sequence continues at coordinate 1,671 of JAXDAR010000239.1, forward strand.
CCTTCCAGCTCTTGCCGGATCTATTATCGTCCCTCCTGCCGTCCTGGTTGAACTGAATGCCGGCATTGCAATAGGCTTAGACCTGCCCCAACCAGAGAATCTAAAATGGGTCAAGATACAAGCGCCTATTAGTGCCACGGCTGTACCTTTAATAACAGATCTTGGGCCTGGCGAATCCCAGGTACTTATGCTGGCCCTCGAAATTTCTGGAAGTGTTGCACTTTTGGATGATGCCCTGGCTCGCCGTGTGGCCAATGCAAAGGGAATTCCCATTAGGGGAACGATAGGATTGCTTCTGGATGCGAAACATGCAGGCCACCTAACAGCGGTAAAACCTTCTCTCGATAGGCTCCAGGAGCTGGGTTTCCGCCTCGCTCAACAGACGCGAGATGATGTATTGAAGCTGGCTGGAGAATCATAGGGCTCTTGTGATCATAAGTTCCATTTCATGAAGAAAGACGCTAAAAATAGCATAATCGAGTCTCAGCGGAATCAACACCGATCCACAGCGCCCTCGTGCAAAGGAACCAGTTCATATCAGTGGCTGGTCTGATCCCGCCAGATTCCCGACTCAAACCCCGGGCAAATGCAAACCAAGCACTGGAATATCACACAGCGTCCTAATTACAGGAACCTATAGCACCGCTAGATGCCGGGCCCGTGTTTGCTTCGCCACATGGATTTGCGCCGTGTCCCGCACAGGGCGAGAACTCAGATCTGGCTGATTGAGGCTTTGCTACGCCGATCAGGGCGTGCACATCTTTGGCCTCATCGAGCTATTCAGCTTTTTCTGGTGCGTTGCCAACCGCCACATAGACGGCACCTCTCAGGTCTTTAGAGTCGTGGCGTATCTACGGTGGGACACGTCTATCGATTTCTTCTGTCCTGGGAGTTTTGTTGGCAATCCTGTTCTTGTCCTTAGCGCAGAACGCGGCCCTTTCTTATAGGCACGATTGATACTTATAGTTTGCGGCAGAGTCAGATAATATTTGATGTGTGAAAATGATCCAGAAGCTCCCCTAACTCAAAAAATAAGCCTCTCAGACCAACACGAAGATTTAAGAGAAGCTAGAGATACTTATTTTTAAATGAATACCCGCAGCTTGCAGTGGGGTGCGCTGTTTGACTGATTGAGCTTCAGTCCAATGTGGCAATGGATCTGGCAGCCTGGGGATGCGATCCCGGTCCGCCATGAAGCTATCACCGCGATAGATACCGATTATTGATCAGAAAAAGCCGTCGATGGTTTTGCATTGAGATATATTAAAGCCGAGATTCTCCAGGCGGGCCCGGCTAATAGCTTGAACTGCCTTTTTGAGGATCGAAGGATCTCGAATGTAAGCATAGTTAAGTTCTCGAATCCAGGCTGTTATCAAGGCTAATTCAGGACCAAGCGAACCAATTTTTTTGTGGGCGCCGCGAGTCGGCCTGCTGGCCTCCCGCGCTAATGCCCTGGGCCCCCTCAACGCCGGGGAGGCTTGGATACAATCGAGGTTGGCCGTTGATTGGTATGAGATGTAACAATACGAATATTAATTGCATGTAGAATGCAGCTTGAAATTCATATTCAGACCGAATGCATGCATATTTTATAATTAGAATTGAATTCGCCAGGCGGGCAGGGACCACGTCTTTTCAGACATGGAATAGGGTTCATTTTGGGCCTTGCCAGCAATCCGATCCTTTCTTGAATTACGAGCACCTCCCATTTTGACCCCAAAATATTTGTCAAATTTTTCTATTTAAAGGTCATTTTCAATATGCACGAGCTCTGCGAGCACCCCCGGTGTCTCAGGGATAACTGAGGTGCTCGCAAAAGATGTGGATTAAACACCTTTGCTTTATCCTCAATAATGGCCAAATCCATCCCTCTGCTGGATAGCCCCGACCTGGAAAGGGAGCCTCATTTGCAGAGCTTTTAAACACTCATTATGCTCATTCTTACGCGTTCCCATTAAATATCCCGGATACCTATAAATATCCTCCACTCTTATATTATCCCCATTGTCTATCCCCGCCGATAAAAAGCAGAAACATCGTGGAGACAGAAAGCACAATGGAGGAAGCGATGAAAAACGATATCTTGAAGCTCATCTTATGCATAATCATCTGTCAGGTCCTGGGCTCATCGGGCTCGATCTTCACCAACATGTCGGTGAAGACCTGGTACCCCACCCTGGTCAAGCCCTGGTTCGCCCCGCCGGATGGGCTCATACCGGTGGTCTGGACCATCCTGTTCACCCTGATGGGAATCGCCCTGTTCCTCGTCTGGCGGGAGGGCACTGACCGCCCGGAGGTGAAGACAGCGATATACATCTTTGCCGCCCAGTTCGTGGTTAACATCGCCTGGTCTGCCGCCTTCTTCGGCATGAGGTCCCCTGTTAATGGGCTGATAGTAATTGTGATCCTGTGGCTGATGATATTGCTGACGATAATAAAGTTCTGGCCGGTCTCAAAGAACGCCGCCCTGCTGCTCGTCCCCTACATCCTCTGGGTGAGCTTTGCCATGGCCCTGAACTACAGCATAATGGTGCTCAATCCGTGAACTGGGAAATAGAGATCATTTAGAGCTGGGCTTAAAGTCATGACCGGTTATGCTTCCCCCGGTCATGCCCTTTCTGGCTATGCTTTTCTCTCAGTCATCTTCTCAAAGCAGTCCAGGCATACCACCTTTCCGTTGACCGTCCGGCCGCAGATCTCCATGAATCCCTCATTGCACACCTCACACCCAAGAGTGGGATGGATCTGCGCCTTTCTGGGCGGCGGGATCTGGACTGTGCTCACGCTGAGCAGATCCTCATCCGATGATTTGATGATCCTCTCGATCTCCCGGCTTCTCATGACCTCAAATTCCCGCCTCTCCTCAGGCGACAGCTCTCCCTTGAAGTACCGCGCTCTGATATTATCCATGCCAGCTGACATATCACCTTTGAAGTAGATCCTGGTCGCCCGGCCGTCATTTCTGGAGAAGAAGGTGAAGACCTGCTTCCCATGATCCTTGAAGATCAGATTGCCCTTGCCCGCTGTGCACCCCAAGATCTGCTGCACAGCATCCACGCTGCAGGACATGTTCTCTGCAATGCAGACCAGCTCCTCATCCTCGGATCTGGGATGGTGCTCCCGAATGTACTTTGCCACCCTGTATCCTATGGCCAGTCCCGGACATAAATGCCCGTGAAACTCAACTGCCGCTTTTAAGTCGTCGTCCATAACTCCTCTTTGTAGATATTTTGATCTTGATCTTCAATCCCGCTAATAGATCGCTCCTCTATCCCTTTCTCCATCCGATCGAACTCTCCCCGGGCGCTCTCTATCAGCCCCCGGGTGTAGGGATGTCTGGCATTGGAGAGGATATCATCCGTCGTCCCCTCCTCCACAATCCTGCCCTTTAGCAGAACCGCAATGCGGTCGCTCGCCTTCCTGGCCACTGCGATATCATGAGTGACGAAGAGAATGCCCAGGCCCATCCTTTCCTGCAGATTCATGAGGAGCCTGAGGATCTTGGCCTGAACGCTGGGATCCAGGGCCGAGGTGGGCTCATCGGCAATCAGGAGCTTGGGCCTTAAGGCCAGGGCCCTGGCTATGGCCACCCTCTGCACCTCCCCCCCGCTGAGCTGATGGGGATACCTGGCCATAAATCTTTCAGTTACCGGCAGCTCTGCCTGTCTTATCACCTCTTTTGCCCTGGCCACTCTCTCCTCCGGGCTCCCCCAACGCATCACATTCAGGGGCTCGAGAACTGCATCCAATACCGTCATCCTGTGGCTGACCGACTCCCTGGGATTCTGGAAGACCATCTGCACTCGACTGCAGAAGGCGGCATCCCTCTTTCCCAGCCTTTCGCCTTCCAGGAAGAACTCGCCGGAATCTTGCCGGCACAGGCCCATGATGGCCTTGGAGAGGGTGGTCTTTCCCGAGCCGCTCTCCCCCACCACTGCCAATGTTTCTCCCTCATAAAGGACCAGGTCCACTCCGGATAGAGCGGAATGGGAGTTGAAGGAGACGTAAAGGTCCCGGACCTCGAGCAGGGGCACAATCCCTCCCCGGTGGCAGGCTACGAGCCTTCCTCTCACCTCCTGGAGGAGAGGAACCTCGGACCTGCAGATCTCTATATGCTGAGTGCAGCGATCGTGAAACGGACAGCCTTCGAGGCCGTGGCTCATCATTCCCGGAATGCCCTGCAGGTCTTTAGCCCGGTTCATGGCAGGATAAGAGCGTATAAGTCCGCGGGTGTAGGGATGAGCGGGACTGTTCAGGATCTGGGAGGCATCACCCAATTCCACTATCCTCCCGGCATAGAGGACTGCCAGCCGGTTGGCCAGCCTCTGGGCCAGGGAGATGTCATGGGTGATCAACAGGGCCATCCTTCTGTGCACAGCCTCCTGGAGAAGGCGGATGATATCCATCCTGGTCACAGCGTCCAGGGATGCAGTGGGCTCGTCCAGGATTATAAGATCTGGATCATTGGCCAGTGCCATGGCGATACAGATCCGCTGCTTCTCTCCCCCGCTCAGTTGATGGGCAAAGGCAGCAGCCTTCTCTGCCCTCAGCCCCACTGCCTGGAGGAGGCGATCTGTCCTGGACGGAAGATTCCTCTGACCAATCGATTCCTCCCCTCTTTTCTGATGGATGGATAGAGCCTCTATGATCTGATCTTTCACCCGCTGCACCGGATCTAAGACATCCTCGATATTCTGAAAGACCATGGCCATCTCGCCTCCCCGCAGCTCACGGAACTGATCCTCGGTGAGCTGGAAGAGGTCCCGGCCATTCAGCAACACCTCTCCCCGGGCCGCACCCGGAGATAGCAGGCCCATAATGGAAAGGGCGAGAGTGCTCTTACCCGCTCCTGACTCGCCGATAATGGCCAGGCAATCACCCTTATCGATATCCAGATCTATTCCCCTGAGGATCTCCGTCCTCCCCATCAAAACCCTGAGGTTTCTGATGCTCAGCATCCTTTAGCCTCCAAATAGCCGACCTCCTCCTTCTCACTCTGCTCTCTGTCATTCTCTGCATCGCAATCCCCTTCAAGATCACTCCAGTGCTCATGCTCCTGCTCATGGCCGTGCTCGTGCCCATGCTCATGGCCAGGCTCATGCTCGTGCTCATGTCTGCACAGCCTGGGGTCCATAGCCGCCTCCAGGCTCACACTCAAAAAGCTCAGGCTCACCAGGGTGATCGACAAAAGGATCCCTGTGGGAAGCAGCCACCACTTCCATGCATCAAGATAGGTGAAAGCCAGCGCCTGATGCATCATCTTCCCCCAACTGATGATCAATGGATCTGATACGCCGAGAAATGCCAGCCCCGCCTCCATGAAAACCGCTCTCCTGGCATCCTGGATCATCTGGGAGGCGATTATGGGAGAGATATCAGGAACTATATGATTTCTGAGTATGTGCCTTTGGTCTGCTCCAAAGGTGCGGGCGGCATAGATATGCATCCGCTCCTTCAGGGTGAGGACCTGGGAGCGCACTATTCTCGCTCCCCCCGGCCAGGAGAAGGCGGATATCAGCAAGATCAATAATGGCAGGCTCGGCCTGAAGTAAGCGGCAATCAGAATCATCACTATGATGGTGGGAAGGGAGATCATCACATCCACCGTCCTCATCCAGAAACGCTCATAGAGCCCGCCTGCAAGGGCAGAGGAGGCTCCAATAAAGACGCTGAGGGCGGAAGCGAAGAGAGCCACAGATGCAGCCACCAAAAGAGATGTCCTCGCCCCATAGAGCAGTCTGGTCCAGATATCCTGACCCATGGAGTCGGTGCCCAAAAAATGATCCATTGAGGGTGGAGTGAATATCCTGCCGGTGAATTCACCGGGGGAGTAGGGAGAGAGCAGCGGGGCGAAGATGGCCAAAAGCAGGATAATAGCCAGCAGCAGGATGCCCGCGAGCGCCATTTTATCGTGACTGATCTCATGGCGGATGTCAATATGCATATCTGACCCTCGGATCCAGCCGATGATAGATGCGGTCGACAACCAGATTGGCAGTGAGGACGGTGATCGTGACCAGGAGGAGTATTCCCTGGATTAGAGGATAGTCCCGCGCGTCCAGTGCGGTTCTGAGCAGCAATCCCAGGCCCGGATAGGAGAAGATGATCTCGATGAAGAGAGCGCCGGTGATCAGTTGAGGAATGCGCAGGCCGGTGGCGGTGGTCACCGGCAGGAGGGCGTTTCTTCCGGCATGAGAGTAGCGCAGACGGAGATCAGAGCACCCTCTGGCCCGGGCGGCGAGCATGAATCCCTCCTTCAGTATGGTGACCACGGTATTTCTGGTGAGAAGATAGATGCCTCCCAGGTCCACCAAAACCAGAGCGGTCAGAGGAAGGGCGAGGTGCCTGGCGATATCCACGACCAGAGGGAAGCCTTCCAGGCCGGAGTAGGGGGTGAAGGCTCCGGACAGGGGAAACAGGTTCATGCTGACCCCGAATATGAGGAGGAGCACGATTCCTAAGAAGAAGTCGGGAAGGCCGCCTAAGAGCATGAGCCCGGCGAGCAGCCCCCGGTCCAGGCGCTCGCCCCGGCTGTATCCGGACTCGATTCCCAGGACCACTCCCACCACCGTGGCTATCAGCATTGATAGGCCGACTAAGAGCAGAGTCCAGGGCAAGGCTCCCATGATGACCGAGGACACCTCATCCTGAGAGTAGTAAGAGAAGCCGAGGTTTCCCTGAAGGAGGGCGAGGATATAGGCGATCAATTGCTCCGACCAGGATTTGTCCAGGGCAAAGAGCTCAGTTAGATCGGCCTCCATCTGAGGAGTCATGGCCACCAGAGCCTCGTCTCCATAGATGGCCCGCAGGGGATCGCCGGGCATCATCCTGGGGAGGATGAAGTTGAGGGCAAATATGGCCAGCAGAGCTATCAGGTAGCTGAGAGCGCCTCCCCCTCTTCCTGATCCAGCATTTTGCATCGCTCTCAGATCACTCCTCAGTCTGCTCTTCCCTTGACCTGCCAGCCTACCAAAGCATCAGCAATAGAATCCATATCCGTGGAGTAAGGCTTGATGTCCAGGAGCACTGAGCCGTCCAGGGCGTCCATCCCCTTCACTGTGAGCCAGTTTCCCTCGACGCCCAGAAGCTCGACGATATCAATGGCAATTGGATTCGGCCTGTCAGGAGAGCGGGTGGCAAATACTCCATGCACTCTGTTGCTGGTCGGCGGTGTGGCGAGGAGCCTATTTCTGTCCCCCAGGTGCAACCAGAATAAAACGAACAGGTGGGTGCACTGATCAATATCCTTCAAGCCTTCCTGGTATTCGGGAAAGACCTCGATTTGGCATATCTCAGAGGATAGCCTGCCCTGACGGGGGATATCCTCCCGTCTCTTATAGGGAGTGTGGATCTTACCCATCGGAATGAGCACTATAGGATCTATTTCTTCAGCCATTTTTAACCATCATTGCGTTTTTAGTGATAATATTCCTATAATATTTACATGAGTTGCTATTAGATAGATGAATTAAGCTATCATTTAAGACTTTCGAGACGAAACAGCATTTTCCAATGGTCATAATATGCGTGCACTGGATGATTTAAAATTGAAAAAGAGTATTTGTCCACTGCATAATCGTTCAAATGCGAAGATTCTGCTTTCCAAAGAGATAAAAATCGTTAAAAAGGATTTAAAGATGGTCAGCTAAGGCGACCATCTTAATTCTTTTTTGCTACTGGCAGCACATCACTAAGTGATTGAATAGTACTGACCACTGATGA
>JAXDAR010000240.1:0-6112 GCA_034679645.1 Methanothrix sp.
GATTGTTATTGGCTCCCTGAGGATTGTTATTGGCTCCCTGAGGATTGCTAATGTTTCCCTGAGGATTGTTATTGGCTCCCTGAGGATTGCTAATGTTTCCCTGAGGATTGTTATTGGTTCCCTGAGGATTGTTATTGGCTCCCTGAGGATTGCTATTTGTTCCCTGAGGATTGTTATAGGTTCCCTGAGGATTGTTATAGGTTCCCTGAGGATTGCTATTTGTTCCCTGAGGATTGGGATTTGCGTTGCTGGGATTACCTGGGGATGACACCTCAACTGTCACGGCATTGCTGAGCTGGCCATTCAATTCATAGCTCAGGATATGTCTTCCAGGTTGATCTGCTACGAATACTATCTCATTATAACCTGGATTGAATTGGTAAAAGCTGTGGATTTGATGGCCATCAGGATATACTTCTGTCATCGTTGCCGGACCACCAACTGAATATGCTGACAATTTCAGTTGAGAAAAAGGATTACATTGGGTAGAGTAAGTTTGCTGTCCTCCTGGGCCCTGAATAAATAGGGTATTCTGATTCGAAGCTCCCTGGTTAAAGACCACCTGGTCACTGGATGACTGGATATAAGTAAACTGATCAAAGCTATTATCATAGGCATACGCTGATAGCGTAAATAAGGTCAAGAGAAAGACTGCAAGAGTTGGTCTCATATGATATAAGTAATAGGGCTGTATAACTATAAATAATTAACTATGCACTTTATTAAGAGGATCAAGTGTATTGTTGCGTATATTATCATGGAAAAAAGACCTAACATAAAAAATATATCTTTGATAATATGACACATCCAGAGATCTGGATTCGATCTTTAAATCACCATCTTCCCGGAATTCTTCAGCTAATTATGCAGCCAATGCCATATGTTCAATTTAGATAGTTTTAATTAAGGATGCAGACCTATCCAGAAAAGGATGGTACCGCTAAAGATCATCTGCATTCTGCTGATCCTGGTCGGCCCGGGCCAGGGGGAAGATATCTTTTTCGCCGATGATCACTACAAGTCCTCCGGCGAGATCCTGCTTTATGCCTCAGCCATAAATCCCGCCCTGGTTCCGGGTGACTGCGTACTTGAAGTGGGCCTTGCCAACCTGGGCCGAATTGATGAACTCATACCGGTGAGCCGCGGCGGCTCTGCGGATGACGTCCTCCGGGAGATCAAAGAGGAGATGAACAGCTCCCTGGCTCTGGAGATCGAGACAGTTCTCAACTCAATCGGTCCGGTTCAGGTGACCAGCGGTCCGCAGTACCTCTCCGCCCTCCCGGCGGGAGAGGCGAAGGAGCTGCAATTTAACGTCTCCATCGATCGCCGGGCCAGTGGCTGGTACGACCTTCCTCTGCGAGTGGACTATGTCCAGCAGGTGGACGTGAGCGTTAGCGATGGCCAGGCCTTCCCCCTCCGCCAGCCATCCAACCAGAGCTTGAACCTGAGGATCTACGTATCCGGAAACGAAGCTGACCTGCGCATCGCAGGAATGCAGTCAGATCTCCATCCAGGAAAAGCGGGAACATTGACTGTTGCCCTGGAGAACATGGGCGAGGATATCCTTCCAGACACCTCGGCCAGCCTTCTGGTTGCTCCTCCCTTTCGGGTGAAAAGTCCGGATCATATTCTGGGAGACCTGGCGCCTGAGGAGATCGCCCTGGCCAGCTTCCTGGTCGAGGTGGATGGAAATGCCAGTCAAGAGGAGTATCAACTCGGCCTGCGCCTGCGCTCGCAAGATACGGATATGACTCTTCCCTTTCCCCTGAGCTTGAAAGAATCAAAAGGCCTCTTATCACACTCGACCTCACCTTTTATTTTTCTACTGGCCCTAATAGCACTTTTGGCCCTTGCCGCCACAGTCCTGCGCAGACAAAAGCTTCTTTATGGCCGGAAGCGAAGAATCAAGCGGCTATAAGAGAATCGGACAAAAGGGTGAAGGAAGGAAGATCGGGAAGATGAGTGAGAAATCGGTCCAGGCAAAGGGGATATGCAAGAGATACAAGAGTCTTTTTGGCTCCGCCAAGATGGTCCTCAATGGGATCTCTCTGGATATCGATAAAGGAGAGATCTTCGGCCTCCTGGGTCCCAACGGCTCAGGGAAGACCACTCTCATATCCATATTCTCCACTCTGATCTATCCTGAGGAGGGGAGCCTGTTCATTCTGGGACTGAATGCCAGACGGGACCGGGGAGAGATTCGAAAGATAATCAATATCAGTACCGCCAAGCCAAACTTTCCCTGGAGCCTGACGGTAAGAGAGAACCTCATCCATTATGGGATGCTCTACGGCCTTTATGGCTCCGCTCTCACCCGGACGGTGGATGACCAGATCGACGCCTTCGAGCTGGGGGAGTTCAGGGATCTGAAGTTCGAGAACCTCTCCACCGGCTTAAAGCAGCGTTTATCTCTGGCCAAGGCCATGCTAAACCACCCCTGTCTCCTGTTTTTGGACGAGCCGACCACCGGCCTGGACCCGGATATGTCTGCCAAGATCCACGATCTGATCCGAAGAATCCATGAAGAAGATGAGATCTCTGTTATCATGTCCACCCACTATATGCCTGAAGCGGAACTGCTCTGTGACCGGATTGCCTTTCTGAGAAATGGTGATATAGCGGCCTTGGATACTCCGCAGAATCTGAAGAACCACCTTGGACTGGGGGAGAGGGTGAGGATAAGATATAGCGGTCGGGCGGACCTCGAGGCCTTGAGGAGAATGGAAGGGATCATTGGGCTCAACGTCAAACCTGGAATCGTGAACGGACCGGTAAAGGAACAGGCGAAAGGGAGGATACCTGAGCAGGTTAACAGAGAGCTTGATGGGCAGCTGTTAGAGCAGGTTAACAGAGAGCTTGATGGGCAGCTGATAGAGCAGGTTAACAGACAGCTTGATGGGGGAGTGAAAAGCGAGGTGGATATCCTGATCGACAGGCATGAGGATAGTCTGGACAGAATTCTTAAAAGCTTTCGGGATGCCAGGATTCTGGATGTCGATATAGAAGAACCTGATCTGGAGGACGTGTTCATTGAACTGGCAAGGTGAACTGAACAAGTATCTGGCCTCAGCCTACAAGAACTGGATAATCTCCAGGAGAAATGTCTTCACTCTCTTCGAGCTGTTCTTCTGGCCCATGGTTAACCTGCTATCCATCGGCCTTCTCACTCGATTCCTGATGGTGGACGAATCGATGGTCTCCTTCCTGCTGGTCGGTTCCATCGCCCTCACCATCCTCCAGGTAGCGCAGATGGATGTGGCCTATGTCCTGCTTTTTGATATGTGGTCCAAGAGCATCAAGAACACATTCATCGCCCCGGTTCATAGCCGCCATCTGATCTTCGGATCACTGTTCTTCGGCATCATGAGAGGATCGGTGGTCTTTGCCATCCTGGCATCAGTCAGCTTCTATCTCTTTGGATTCAGGTTCCAGGAAGGCGGCCTGATCCCGCCGCTGATATTTCTGGCCGGGGTCTTTGCCATGGCGGCGATCATAGGAATTGCAGTCTGCGTCTCTATTCTCACCTTCGGCCAGAAGGCAGATGTTGCTGCCTGGAGTCTAAGCGGCCTGATCCTGCTGTTCAGCGGGATATACTATCCGGTGGATGTCCTTCCCCCCTTCCTGCAGGCCGTGGCCAGGTCAATCCCTCTGACCTATTTTCTGGAATATTACAGGTCAGTATTTATTCCCGGACCTCATCATCTGGCTATTGGCTTATCTTTAGCCGCTCTATATCTGCTGCTGGGCCTGGTACTCTTCGACCGGGCTATCGACCGGGCGAGGAGAACGGGAATCCTTCTCTGGCTCTCGGAGTAGGGCAAGAGGGATCGGGACGAGGATAAAAGCATCGAGCAAGTGGTGTTGAAAAGTGATTGAAGGCCTGGTGGGTCGGGTAAAGGTTGGCGATCTTGAGCCTGTGCGGTTGATGGGGGTCATCAACCTCAGCCTGGAGTCGTTCTATAAGGGCTCAGTGGCCGGCCCGGACGAGGCTCTGGCCGCTGCCAGGCGGCTGCAGGATGAGGGAGCGGATATCATCGACCTGGGTGCGGTCTCCACTGCTCCTGGCTCTCCCGCTATAAGCGTTGAGGTGGAGAAAGATAGGCTCTTTGCTTCTCTGAAGGAGATCATAGATAACCTGGATATCGTCGTCTCAGTGGATACCCAGAGGTCCAGGATTGCACAGAAGGCCCTATCCTGTGGAGCTGCCTGCATAAACGATGTCTCCGGCCTGCACGATCCGGATATGGCCTTTCAGGTGGCAGAATACAACAGCTCCCTGATAATCATGGCCTCTGACAGGAGGCCCGGCGACCTGCCCGACCTGAACCGGATCATTCCCAACCTGGGAGAGAAGGTGAAGCAGGCCGTCGGCGCGGGAGTTGATCCAAAAAAGATCTCCATTGATCCGGGAATCGGCAAGTGGGTGCCCGAAAGGACTGCCGCTCAGGACCTGGCCATCCTGGACGGTTTTGACAGGCTGCGTATCATCGGTCGGCCGGTGATGGCCGCTTTATCCCGCAAGACATTCATCGGAGAGAGCCTGAAGATCCCCGATCCCGGAAAGAGGCTCGCCGGGAGCCTGGCTGCGACGGCGGTAGCAGTGTATCAGGGAGCGCATATCGTCCGGGCGCACGACATATCCGCCAGCCTGGACGCGATCGCTATGGCCGCAGCTATCCGCGGCCGGCCGGCAGCGACCACCAATGCCGATATGGAGGTCGAGGTGCTGGGCTACCTCGGCCAGGGATTGGATCTGGCAGAGCACCTTAAAAGGATAGAAGTGGATGAGGGTGCTTACCGTCTCTTATCCCGGAAGGGTTCTTTTCGCCTTTTAGCGGTGCGGGGCTTGAGCAGTATGGAGGCCTTGATAATCAAGCAGGAGATGCTCGCCCGGGGAGGAGATGCCGCCATTCCCAGGATGGCTTTGCGCTGCGACAGAAGGCCGCAAGAGATTTTAATCCTGGGCACTCATGCTCAAATCTCCGGTCTGGTGAGGAACCTGAAAGGGCAGCCTTTCCGGCTCAGCCAACTGGCCGCGGTAATAGAGGAGTCATTAGAGCTGATCGACAGCCCAGAGCGTTATAGGTGATCTATTGCAGGTTTTGGGGATTAAAACGGACCTGGTGAGGCCGGGAGACGACCTGGTGGAATTTCTGGCACAGGCGATGAACAGGTCAGGTCAGGCCTTCCAGGATGGGGATATAATGGTGGTCTCAGAGAGCATCGTCGCCACCTCTGAGAGAAGGGTGGTGGACCTGGATGATATCCAGCCCGGAGACCTGGCCCGGTCTATGGCCGGACGGTACAGAAAGGACCCCCGAGAGATGGAGCTGATCCTCAGGGAGTCGGACGAGATCGTGGGAGGAATCCCCGGTGTGGTCCTGACCCTGAACAAAGGATTTCTCTTTCCCAATGCCGGGATCGACAACTCCAATGCACCTCCGGGACACGTGGTCCTCTTTCCTGCCGATCCCAAGAGATCTGCCATAACCATTCGGGAGAGGATGGCGAATGGGAAGAAGATCGGGGTGATAATCGGTGATAGTAGGACTCACCCACTTCGTCTGGGCTGCGTTGGAGTGGCACTGGCCTGCGCCGGCCTGGAGGCAGTGGAGGACGCCCGCGGCCAGAGGGATCTTTTCGGAAGAGAGCTCAAGATCACCCGCAAGGCCATAGCCGACAACCTGGTCTCTGCGGCCCAGATTGTGATGGGAGAGGGAGACGAGGGAATCCCGGCGGCCATAATCAGAGACTCTGGCGTCCCCATCAGGGAGTCAAGCGGTGAGATTCCCACCATTCCGCCAGCGGAGTGCATGTATATCGGTGCTCTTGGCATCGGTCCCCGGCCTTATGCCGGCGGATATGACCGGTTGATCGAATGCGCCAGGCAAGCCATGGCCAGTGCCTATGCTCCTTACTCCCGTTTTAAGGTCGGAGCTGCGCTTCTGGGCAAGAAGGGAACAGTCTATTCTGCCGGTAACATCGAGAATGCCTCCACCGGCGCGGGGATATGTGCAGAGAGGGCGGCGATCGCCCGAGCCATCGCCTCGGGAGAGAGGGAGTTTGAGGCGATAGCCATCGTGGGCGATGGCTGCCAGCCCATATCGCCCTG
>JAXDAR010000241.1:0-4626 GCA_034679645.1 Methanothrix sp.
TGGTGAACTGAAAGATTGTTCCCGCTAATTCAGGAACCTATGCTCAAGTTTTTTCTAACAGATCCATCAGTTCTGCTGCGCTGGTCACCGGAAGCTGGCAGACGTGATCCGAGCAGACATAAGCCGCTGCCTTTCCCTTCACCGGGACCAGATCCCTGCTGAAGGGGGCGAGCTTGGCGATCTCGTTTCCCGACGCCAGGACAAGCGCCTTATTGGGCAGGAATCGGCCTCTTATCGCCGCCAGCATCTCTTTCAACCCCCCGTCCTCCAGGCTGCCGGCCAGGGCAATCTCGTAAGTCGGGCCCAGAGCATAGTCTAAGGCACAGAGGAGCATGGTGTAACCCAGGGGCTGGGCGGATACAGCAGGAAAGGCAGAGCGGGCGAGGAGGGCTGCCTTCTCCTCCAGGCTTCCTTCCCCGGTCAGGTGAACGAGCCGGAGGAGGTTTAAAAGGGCGATGGAGTTTCCAGAGGGCAGAGCGCCGTCGTAGTACTCCTTCTTCCGGATCAGTAGCTGTTCGCCGTCGTCCGCGGTGAAGTAAAAGCCTCCTTCTTCACTATCCCAGAAATGCCTCTCCAGGACCTCATTCAGACTGAGCGCCGCCTTCAGATACTTAACATCGAATACCGCCTCATACAGTTCGATCAATCCCCAGATGAGGAAAGCATAATCATCCAGATTGGCCTGAATATCCGCACCCTCACGGTAGCGGTGCATCAGGCGCCCGTCTGCCATCTGCATCACCTCTAAGAGAAAGTCCGCCGCCCTGCTGGCCGCAATAGCGAGATCGGGGTCCTGCAGTGCTCCTGCTGCCCGCGCCAGAGCGGCGATCATCAATCCATTCCAATCGGTGAGGATCTTGTCATCCTTCAGAGGGTGGACCCTTTTCTCTCTGGCAATAAAGAGCCGGGATCTCATCTCGCTCGCCCGGCGGTGCAACTCCTCATCCGTGATCTTCAGGACGGCAGCAGCATCGCTGTAACCTGACCTCTGCCGGAGGATGTTTCTTCCCTTCTCGAAGTTTCCCCCCTCATAGACATCGAATAGCCGGATCAATAGCCGGAAATCCTCCTCGCCCAGGGATTCCTTGAGCTCCTCTGCAGTCCAGGTATAGAATTTACCCTCCTCGCCTTCGCTATCAGCATCTTCTGCCGAGTAGAATCCACCCTCTGGAGAGGTCATATCCCTCCGGATGTACTCCAGGATCTCGCGCACGGTCCAGGCGTACTCCTCTTCCCCCGTGGCCTGATAGGCTTCGGTATAGGCCATGGCCAACAGAGCCTGATCGTAGAGCATCTTCTCGAAGTGGGGGACGAACCACTCCGGATCGGTGGAGTATCTGTGAAATCCGAACCCCACATGATCGTAAATCCCTCCCATCCTCATGCCCTCAAGAGTGGTCCTGACCATCTCCAGTGACTGGGTATCTTTAGTTCGCCTCCAGCAGCGCAGAAGGAATAGCAGGTGATGAGGAGTGGGAAATTTGGGGGCGGTGCCAAATCCGCCGTTCTCTGGATCATAGATGGAGGAGAGGGCACTGTAGCCCCGAGAGAGAAGAGCGGAGTCATATGGCGACCTGGCGAGGGAGTCCTTCAGATCCTCATTCTGAATCCTGTTCAGATCCTCTTTCTGCCCCACTGCCCCTCTACCGCTATGCGGTCTCTTCAGATGATCCACTATCATGTTCGCCGAGGTCAATAGACTCTGCCGATCGTTATCCCACATCTCCTTAATCCGGGGGATCAGCTCCATCAATCCAGTCAGGCCCAAATGCCCCTTCTTTGGGATATAGGTGGCAGCGAAGAAGGGCTTTTTGTCAGGAGTCGTGATGACGGTCAGAGGCCATCCCCCTCGGCCGCTGAAGGCTATGGCTGCGGCCATATAGATCTGGTCTATGTCCGGCCTCTCCTCCCGGTCGATCTTGATGCAGATGAAGGACCGGTTTAAGAGACGGGCGACATCAGGATCCTCGAAGGATTCATGGGCCATGACATGGCACCAGTGGCAGGTGGAGTAGCCCACAGAGAGAAATATCGGCTTATCCTCCTTCCTGGCCGCCTCGAATGCCTCCTCCCCCCAGGGGTACCAATCTACGGGATTGCAGGCATGCTGCAATAGATAAGGGCTCTTCTCCTTATAGAGGCGGTTAGGCTGGCAACTGGACCCGGATGGATCTATGCCGGAGCGGGAATCTTCTTTCATGGCAACCTCGGATTGCTGGTTGATGCTTTCTTGTATAATATAATGCTCTCCTGTATATATGATCATCAGAGATACAGCCATGATACAGACATCATAGAAGGATCGTTCCTCTGAGGGAAAATTAGCATGAATTCATTATGAAGCGGATCATGCTCAATCCAACAATGCGTGGCTGGACACCAGCTTTCATCGAGCGCGAGTTCGCCAATAACATGTTTGTGAGGTCTAAATCCTGGAGATATGCTGCGCATATGCCGAGATATGCTGCCTTTGCAGGATCTATTGCATTTGATTTCAGATTAATATGGTGTTATCGGCGCTCAGGATTTCAGTTCCTCGCGTATGATACTAATATTATTTGTATTGTTGATTGTTCTGAGATCTGAATCTAAATTTTTTTCCGTATAATAAACACCGCCACCCATTGATCAAATCCAGACGATGCCTATTAACTGCGACTGCCGACGACAATACCACTATCATTAATTTTATGACGATTGCTATTACTTTCGCGAATATTTATACGGTATTCCATCTCGATAATCTTCGATATGTTTATATCCTTTTGAGACAAATTGAGCGTATACTCTTTGGAGTATAGGGGTGAAATAGAAACATGAAGGGAGTAATAGTTGCGATAGCTTTAGTCGTAGCTCAATTGCTTTGCTGCATTGCACTGGCTAATCCACCGCTTGTGCCTCCAGTACAGTATGAGCAGTTTTGTGAGAGCCAGAAGGTATCCGGAAACGGGATCATAGACGTCAGCACATCTATTATCGACAAGAAGATCGCTCTGGAATACTACAATACAATGTCAGGGGATGGCGATTTTGAGCTAGACTCCGAGCATGCTTATTCGCAAAATTCCGATAAGCTGAAGAGAAATGTGTCCTCAGTAAATGGCGGAGACAAATCCGGCCTGAACATGTATGAGAGGACCAAGATGACCTATGCGGGAGCCACTCCGCTAATGGGAGCCAAGTTCCTCAATTCAAAGGAGTTCTACGGCGGCATAGGAGCCAATGTCCAGGAGACCTTCGCAGTAACTGAGATGGAGAAGGACCAGACGACATTCTTTGCCTCCACCACGCCGTACGATCCCCAGGAGCCCGTAGATCCAGAGTGCGATGACTACTTGAGTCTCCTCCAGGCCTACTATCCAGAGGAGTACGCCAAGTACATGGCCGAGTCCAAGCACAGCATAACTCCTGAGGAGCTCATCAACAGGCTGAAGAATACCGGCAGGGATACCGAGACCGTGGAGAAACTGATGACCTCCAAGGATGGTACCTATAATCCGGCCCACCTGATCGGCCTGGAGACCAAGAATTCCTTCAATGGCACCTGGGGCACAGATGCCTCATGGCACAGGATATTCTACAAGGACATCAAGGCCCACGAGCTGTTCTCCGGAACATTCGAGGCTGAGAAGACCATCAAGTTCCATGAGAATCCAGTGCCCGAGACTGATGCACAGGTTCCCTGTGAAGGCATAGATTGCTAGGTAACTCCTGGCAATCATCGCCCTTTTTTTCGCTTTCTACCGCCCTATAAGCTTGTGGTACGGCTGAAAATAACCAAAAAAGAGTTTTAGGATCGGAGAATCACGATCCTGGTCGCGCATAGTGCTTTTTTATACCGGGCCCAGGGGCAGGACAACCTTCTTGTACACCTCATTCAAGACCTGTGCCAGTGCGGCATAGATTGCAGAAAATCCGCAGATGATGCCCTCATATCCAGCCAAGGTCCCGATGGCAGCGCTTCCCAGAAAGTCTCTGGCCGCCAGCAGGAAGAATAGAATGGTAAGGGTGAGGAAGACAACCTGCAGAGCTCTATTGATCCTCAGGGTTCCAATGAACATCACAAAGGTGAACAGTCCCCACATGAAGAAGTAGGCGGCAAAAGCAGGCTTGCTGGTTGCAGTGCCCAGGCCCAGGTTGGGCATGAGGATCAATCCCACCAGGGTGAGCCAGAATAGGCCGTATGATGTGAAGGCAGTGGTTCCGAAGGTATTGTTCTTCTTCCACTCCATTATTCCGGCGATGATCTGGGCCATGCCACCATAGAATATTCCCATGGCCAGGATCATGGTATTCAGCTCATAGTATCCCGCATTGTGAATGTTCAGCAGCACAGTGGTCATGCCGAAGCCCAGCAGGCCCAATGGAGCCGGGTTGGCAGTGTTATCGATCAGTCGCAGCGAACTCGCTACTCCTTTCTTAACATCTTCCGTATTCATTCCCTCCTTAATTCCTGATATACCCTCGAATCTATTCCTAAATATTAATCCTTTGTCCTTAAAAATATTAATTGATAATGGTGCTAAATGGTTGATATAGATCTCACAAAGATAACTTTTTGATAAGTTAATGATAAACTACACACTTATTGGGGGATCGGTGAATCCCTGTATATCTGTCTTGCCG
>JAXDAR010000242.1:0-11242 GCA_034679645.1 Methanothrix sp.
TAAGCCGCCTTATAACTGCAAATGCGTGAATATAACCCATTGGCCAGTGCAGGTGAGGGTGGTTGAACAGACTTTCGGGCAATGGATCATAAGCGCCTTAGACTCTGTTCTTTCGTCCGCCAAAGCCATAATCGCCTTCCTGGCCAGCGTATTCTCTCTGATTCTGCTGTACCGGCAGTTCAGAAAGAAAAATGAGGAGAAAAGCAAGGGTTGATTGGGATTTGGGTCCGGGCCCATAATCAGGCCCGGCCACTTCCTTCGATCCTCTAATTCTAATTGTCTCTCTCAGGATCACCTATCACCTCTTTGACGGCAAGATCAGCCGCCAGCACCCTGCCTCCAACCTCCTGCGGAGCTGGAACCTCTTTGCCGTCCACTTCGATGCTTGTTCTTGCTGTCTTCACCAGCAGGGATTTTATCTCTGAGGCATTCAATTCTGGATTGAGGGAGCGGACCAGAGCAGCGGTGGCGGTCACAAAAGGCACTGACATGCTCGTCTCCCCTCCTTCCGCTACCACATTTCCCTGGTTGTCCCTTCCCCAGACCACCTGATCCCCGGGAACGGCGATGCTCACCTCGAAGTTTCCGCTGTTCCTGTTGCTGTTTTTTCTAAGGGTGCCGTCATTATTGATGCAGCCCACGGTCAGAACATTGGGCATGTGGTAGGTATAAGGAAAACGCCTGTTGCCGTCCATGCCCTGGCCATCGTTTCCGGCTGAGCAGATGAAGAGGTGATCGGGGTATGCCTCTTGCCATTCCCGGAAGAAGTCCGCCGACTTGGCGACTGCTCCTGTATCTGCCTGGCTATTGCCCCAGGAGAAGCTGATTATGTCCGAGCCGATTCCTGCCTGGGAGAGGGCCAGCAGGTAGCCCATATACCAGGCATCACCGGATTTGGAGAACATGGGGGAGAGCATGTTGACCATTGAGGCCGTTAGGTTGTCCCTCAAGGGCTCAGAGGCGATTCCCACCAGACCGCCGTTATCCGGATCAGCGGCGATGAGGTTCATAATCCCCGTTCCGTGGCTGCCGGTGACTGGATAATCAGGTGAGGGCTTGTCGAGCAACGAGCCGTTGCTCTTAGTGTTGATGTGAACCACCCCGTCGAACTCTCCATACCCTTTGTACAGGCCGTCATCGACCACTCCCACCCTTACCTCGGAGAGCTCAAGCCCGGAGCCTCTGATCGCCTCCCAGGCTGCCGGGACGCCCACGATCTGATAGCTCCTGTCCCTGCCTCCTGAATAGACCGGATCGTCCAGAGGCGAATTCTCCCGGAAGACCTTCTGATGGGGGAAGGCCAGCTCTATGCAGGGAAGCTCCAGCGCCTGGGAGATATTGTTCCTCAGGTCAGCCTCATTCTTGCCCTGGGTCTCTATCTGGAAAAGGTTTATGAAATCTATATATCCCACAACCTCGCCCTTCATGCCGTCTGCTATCTCGCAGACCATGCAGTAGGTGCAGTTCTCTCTTGCCGCCACCAGGACCTGATTGGCCGGCACCTCTCCCCATTCTGTGGTATTTATGATGCGGTTGGGATCAGGGGGCTTGAAGGTGGCGTTCCCCAATCCCGGAACGACGACCATGGGCTCGGGCAGATCGGGACATTCCGGTTTTTCTGATGGTTCATCCTTTTTATCGGGATCGTATTCTTGTGGGCTAACAATATGCTTTGGTGGGATGGTTACATCACAAAGAATCGGATAGATAAGTCCAGTACAATTGTAATATTCTTCTGGAATAAGTTCGCCATCTTCGTAACACTCATCAGGTGGGGTGCATCCTGAATCAGGGGCGTAAATTGTCTCACCGCAGCTAATATTGTATCCAAGTGCATAGCAATAATAATCATCGCCCCCGGAATAGCACCACGAATTTGGCGAGCATATTGTTGTTGAATTAGATACTGATGAATTATATGCATAAGAACTCTGTATCCCTCCATAGTCCTGTATCAAACCTATCTCGATTTCACTTCCGACTTGAGAAATAAAAAATAATGTTAAAATTAATATAATAAGCCCAATGGCGTTCATACCTTCACCCCTCCCACGCGGGCACAGGTGCAGTCGAATACACCCTCCGCGCTGTGTGCTTTCTTGTCATATGGATTCATATCTGCCCACCCCTGGCTGCAGCAGGGCAACCAGTCGTTATCCGAGCGGATATCGTCGAACTGGGACCTCATGAGAATTCTCCTGGTTATATTGAACGATCCCAGGTATCTCTCCTCTCCCTTATTGAGGATCTCTCTGCCGATTTTGGGTGATTTCTTCAACTCGGGCCCCAATTGCTGATACTCCAGGTCGGCGATGCCTGTGGTGCTCGCCGAGATCCTGAAGTCCATAGCCCTGGTGGCCTTCTCCTCCGCCAAAATTATATTATCGTCAGTGGCAATGACCGTGACATTCATCCTCTCCAGTCTCATTCCCGCGGAGAGGTCCTTTGATAGTTTTTTATTGTAGAGCAGGTTGGTAGAAGCATAATCCATATTGTTCTCTATAAAATCCCGGTTATTGATCCCTCGGCCGGAGTATTCCAGGCTACGGTTGGCGGATACCTCAGCAGGCCATTTCTCAATGAAGTCGATGGTATATATTCCCGATTCGGCTGACTTTTCCACGTTCAGGCCTACGGGCGACCTGACCTCCGCCGTTGCCTCTACAACCTCCTCTGAGCGATAGCTTCCCTCCAGGGCGGCAGTCCGTGCCCCCAGCCTGACATCATTGAGATTTATCTCCTCGAAATAAGAGCAATAAGGGGTCAGCAGTGTGCCACCTGGTCCCTGGAATGGCGATATTTTTCCTTCCACATATTGGTCCGATCGGAAGCTCACGTTATTGCTGTGACGGTAGATATGCCAGCTGTCTTCTGTGGTCTTCACATACCCATACCAGCTCTCTGATGAAGCGATCTCTGAGAAGGGAATGAGAAGAACCAGCAATAGTGCCAGGATTTCTTTCATTATAGACGCCTCGGAAATTCAAATTTTATTGTAACAATATCTTTTTAATATTCAGCATTTTTTTAAGAGACAATGAGTCATTGGAATGCCATTATCACTTCAATCAAATCAACGATATCTTGCAGCGATATCATAGATTGTTATTCATTAATTGTGCTATACTTGTATAAGTATCTTTTCTCCTGCATTCTGGACTTGATCGATGATACTCTCAATTGCCCAAGTTTAGATACGACAAAATATATAAATTTATAACAAAAAAAAATGAACTTCACGGGGATAAAATAGCCCTGATTAGGTGATCACACCTTCTCCGGCTGCCTGGTGGCATGGCTGAGGTTGATTGTCAGCTCCCCGATGTTCATGATATAGTCGAACATCCTCTCCAGGCTGGCAGCCAGGACCAGTCGCTCCAGCAACTCCGATTTGCCCAGATTGTCCGAGGCTACTGCTATTCCCGCTGCACTCTTCTGAATCTCTCGGATCAGATCTATCATCTCATTGGCCTTGTCAGAGTTGGTCTGCAGCAGGTAGGAGATGGAGTCATCAATCAGGCTGCACAACTGAGCCTCCATTGCCAGGAGTTCCTCTTTCAGGTCATCGGCCAGGTTGCAGTTGTACTCTCTGGCGATCTGGGCGATTTTATGGGCGTGGTCGGCAATGCGCTCCAGGTTTGACGCCGCCTGCATGTAGTTGAATGAATGAATGGGATTTTGCAGTTCCTGCTTTACGGAACCGGTACGCAGGATCTCGGTGAACTGGCGGGAGATAAGGAGGTTGAGCCGGTCCACATCGTCATCCCTTTGAATCACATCTAAAGCCAGTTCATCTTCATTATTGTTCAGGAGGCTGGCAAAAGAGTCATGAATCATGGACTTGACGACCGTCCTGATCCTCTTCAGGGCTTTCTCGGACTGAAGCTCCTCTGAGCTTAAAAGGTCCTGAATGACCACCTTGTTGATGGTCTCCTCCAGGATCTCCGGCCCGATGAGCTTGTTTACGATCTGATGCAGATCCTTCTTCTGTGCAGAGGACATATGCTGGCTTGTGACCTCGATGATCCTGTAGCCGCCCACATAGCATCCGATGATGTCTCTGACCAGATCATCTCCCGTCTTCTCTCCTATGTCCAGCTTCACCCGCAAGTCTCTCTCCGAGCGATCGGTGGATAGGGTCAAAGCCCCATTATCCCCCTGGTTGATGTAGACAATTGAGCCGGCAGAAATACCGTTCTTCGTGGCCCAGGTCTTGGGTAGGGAGACGATGAATGTGGACTTGCCGGTCCTCTGCACCTTTCTGGTGTCCATGAACCTCCTAATTCAGGTGTTCTCTCTTTGCTTCCACCATGTAGACAATTGTCTCACAGATGTTGCAGATGTGGTCGCCCGTCCTCTCCAGATGCCTGTTCACCATGAGCAGCGAGGTTCCCTCTTTGATCACCTCAGGCCGCTCAATTATGATCTTCAAGAGCTTATCCCTGGCCTTGACATACAGACCATCGATCTCATAATCCCATTTTGTGATCTGGCGGGCCATATCGGCGTCGTCATTCATGAGGGCCTCCATCGATTCCCGGAGCATTCTGCCGCTGATATCCGCCATGCGGGGAATGAACTCGAGCTTTGTTATCTCGATCTTATTATGGGACTGGGCAGTAACCCGAGCGATATCCACTGCCAGATCTCCGATTCTCTCCAGATCTATGCCTATCTTCAGTATTCCTATGATTCTTCTCAGATCCCTGGCCATGGGCTGTTGAAGCACTAAAAGCTCCATGCACAGGTTCTCGATCTTAATGCTCAGGTCGTCCATTTCCTGATCGTTCTTTATGATCTCCCGTGCCAGGTCGACATTTGAATCTGCCAGGGCAACAACTGACTTCTCTATGGCCTCCCCCACATGATCGGCCAGGTCCTTTGTCAGGCTTTTCAGATCTGAAAGATCTTTACGATACCGCTGTCTATAAGGGATCATTGAGTCTTCCCCACCAGGACCTATCCAAACCGTCCGGTGATATAATCCTCGGTGCTCTTCATCTTCGGCACTTCAAAGATATGCTTGGTCTCTCCCACCTCGATCAGCTCACCAAGCAGGAAAAAAGCTGTGCGGTCAGAGATCCTTGCTGCTTGCTGCATATTGTGAGTGACTATTATCTGGGTATACTCTTCCTTTAGGCTCTCCATCAGGCTCTCTATCTTGCCGGTGGAGATGGGGTCCAATGCACTGCAGGGTTCATCAAACAGGATGACATCAGGTCGCATGGCCAGGGTCCTGGCGATGCACAGCCTCTGCTGCTGGCCTCCGGATAGGCCCAGGGCCGGCTGGTCCAATCTCTCGCTGACCTCCTCCCACAGGGCGGACTCCTTCAGGCTGCGTTCGACTATTTGGTCGATATTCTTTAGCCCGTGAATGCGGGGGCCATAAGCGATGTTGTCGTATATGGACATGGGGAATGGATTGGGTTTCTGGAATACCATTCCGATTCTCTTGCGCAGTTCCACTACATCGGTATTTTTATCGTATATGTCCGTATCCTCATATAAGACCCGGCCTTCAATTCGAACATTGGACACCATATCGTTCATCCGGTTCAGGCAGCGAATAAATGTCGACTTGCCGCAGCCTGAAGGACCGATGAGGGCGGTGATCTCTTTTTCTGATATCTCCAGGGAGATGTCCTTGAGGGCATGCTTTTCCCCGTACCAGAGATTCAGATTTTCTGAGACGATCTTTGAGGTCAAATCAAATCCCTTTTAAGTAGTCTTTGTCCATCCCTGCGGTCAGGGCCATTTGCGGATAATGGTTCCCATACACATGCACTGAGATAGCACCTATCGGCCGGCATCCATCTATCATCGGGGCCTGGCTATAAAGATCTTTCTATATAGACTATATGTGCCCTGGGATAAATAACTGTGATCCGACCGATGACGCGAATAGTTTATATAGAACTTCAAACTCGTACTAAGAAAAAAGTCGGGGAGGAACTAAGGTTTGGCAGGTTTGAGCGGTGTACCGGTAATTATTCTTAAGGAAGGAAGCAAGAGAGAGAGCGGAAAGGACGCTCAGCACAGGAACATCCTGGCGGCTAAAGCGGTAGCAGAGGCAGTCAGGACAACTCTTGGTCCCAAAGGCATGGATAAGATGCTTATCGATAGCAGCGGCGATGCCACCATCACCAATGATGGCGCCACCATCCTCAGAGAGATGGACATAGAGAATCCTGTGGCCAAGATGATCGTGGAGGTGGCAAAAGCCCAGGATGATGAGATTGGGGACGGAACCACCACGGCAGTGATCATTGCAGGAAAGCTGCTGGAGAAGGCGGAGTCGCTCCTGGAGCAGGATGTCCATCCCACCGTCATTGTACAGGGATACAAGCAGGCAGCCACAAAGGCGCAGGAGGTATTGAAGCAGATGGCCACGGATGTATCCGGGGACCAGGAGATGCTCCTCAAGATTGCCCAGACCGCCATGAGGGGAAAAGGCATTGAGATGGCCATGGACAGGCTTTCCCAGATAACAGTGGATGCAGCCAGAGCCGTGGTTGGATTTGAGGGCAAGGATATCGAGGAGAACATCAAGATGATCCGCATCCCCGGCGGCAGGATCGAGGATTCAACCATAAACTACGGCATCGTCCTGGACAAGGAAAGAACCACTCCCCAGATGCCGAAGTCAATTAAAAATGCTAAAATTATGCTTCTCGAAGGCACTCTGGAGCTGAAAAAGCTGGGCACTGATGCCAAGATAACAATAACCGAGGCCAAGAATCTTGCCTCCTTCAAGGAGGGCGAGGAGAAGATCATCAAAGAGCAGGTCGACGCCATCATCGCCGCCGGTGCCAATGTGGTATTCTGTGAGAAGGGAATCGGTGTCTTCGCCCAGGGTTATCTGGCCAATAAGGGAATTCTGGCCGTGCGCCGGGTTAAGAGAGAGGATTTGAAGATGCTGGCCCTGGCAACAGGGGCCAAGCTGGTGGGAGATGTGACTCAGCTGCGCTCGGAGGATCTGGGATCTGCCGCCCTGGTTGAGGAGAGAAAGGTGGGCGAGGACAAGCATATGATCTTCGTCGAGGGCTGCGAGAAGGCACGAGCGGTCTCAATCATCCTGCACGGGGTCTCAGATCAGCTCTTGGAGGAGATGGAGCGGGCTTTGGACGACTCTTTGAATGTGGTCATGGATGTCATTCGCTCGGGAAAGATCGTCCCCGGCGGCGGAGCCCCGGAGATTCTGGTAGCAGAGAAGCTAAGGCAGTATGCCTCCACTCTGGAAGGAAGAGAGCAGCTCGCCATCCGCGCTTTTGCTGAGGCGGTGGAAGCAGTTCCATTTGCTCTGGCCGAGAACTCGGGATTCGATCCCGTGGACTCTCTTGTCGCTCTCCGGTCAAAACTCTCCACCAGCAAGGGCTTCGGACTGGATATCACATCAGGCGAGCCAGCGGATATGATGGCTCAGGGTGTGGTCGAGCCTCTCAAGGTGAAGACCCAGGCCATCAAGTCCGCCGCCGAAGCCGCTACCATGGTCCTGCGGGTGGACGATGTCATAGCCGCCAAGAGGGAGGAGATGGCACCCAAGCCCGGGCAGAGCCCGCACGACTACACCATGCCCCAGATGCCAATGCCGCACTATTGATGAAAACCGGGCCGCAATGCCCCTATCCTCCCAATTTGATCGGATGAAGAAAACCATATTCCGGGTGGAGCATATGGATAAAGACAAAGATGTGAGCCCTCAGGATGAAGAGGACATTAGCGATTCAATTTCCAGAATACAAGAACTAAAACAGCAGCTTTCAGAGGCGCAGAGCCTCTCGGAGGAACGCCTCGATCAGTTGATGCGCTGCCGGGCAGACCTGGACAATTTGATGAAGCGATCGCTCCGGGAGAAGGAGGACACAGTGCGGTACGCCTCGGAGAAGCTCGTCCATAAGCTCCTTCCCGTGCTCGATAGCCTGGAGCAGGCATCAAAGCACGACGAGGGGATGAAGGTGCTCTGCATGCAGCTTTCAGGAATACTATCCGCCGAGGGGCTCGTTCCCATTGAAGCGGTTGGCAGAAAGTTCGATCCCTACCGGCATGAAGCTTTATTTCAGGTGAAAAGGGATGATCTGGAGGAGGACGTGGTGGCGGAAGAGATACAGAAAGGATATCTCTTCAACTCCCGGGTTATTCGCTTCTCCAAGGTGGCGGTGAATAAGCCATTGAAGGCAGAGAGCTGCAATGGAGATTGAACTTAGCCTGTCAATAAGTGCGCTGTGATACAATTGAGAAGATAAGATGAAAAGTTTAAATATTTACAGAGTATTTGAGTTCATTAAGTTCGGGAGATGAAATCTTGTCAAAAATTATAGGCATTGATCTTGGTACCAGCAACTCGGCAGCAGCAGTTCTGGTCGGTGGCCGGCCCACCATAATTCCAAGCGCAGAAGGGACCAGCATCGGGGGCAAGGCTTTTCCATCATATGTTGCTTTCACCAAAGAAGGGCAGGTCCTGGTGGGTGAGCCGGCGAAGAGGCAGGCGGTAACCAATCCTGAGGGAACTGTCCAGGGCATAAAGAGAAAGATGGGAACGGACTATAAGGTCAGGGTTTTGGGCAAGGAATACAGCCCCGAGGATATCTCTGCACAAATCCTGCGAAAGATCAAGACCGATGCCGAGACCTATCTGGCGGACAGCGTGGACAAAGCAGTTATCACCGTCCCCGCTTACTTCAACGACAACCAGAGGCAGGCGACCAAGGACGCCGGCACCATCGCCGGCCTGGAGGTTGTGCGGATCATCAATGAGCCCACAGCAGCTGCTCTCGCCTTCGGCCTGGACAAGGTGGGCGAGCATAAGATCATGGTCTTCGACCTGGGCGGCGGCACTCTGGATGTCACCATAATGGAGATCGGCGAAGGAGTGTTCGAGGTCCTGTCCACATCGGGCGATACCCAGCTTGGCGGCCGGGATATGGACGACCGATTGACCAACTACGTCCTGGATCGGTTCAAGCAGGAATCCGGTGTCGATCTGCGCGGCGACTCCATGGCCATGCAGCGCCTGAGAGAAGCAGTAGAGGTGGCGAAGATAGAGCTGTCCAGCGTCCTGCAGACCAACCTGAATCTGCCCTATATCACCGCCGATGCCAGCGGCCCCAAGCATCTGAGCATGACCATCGCCCGCTCCAAGCTGGAGGAGCTGGTGGCAGATGTGCTGGAGCGCTGCCGCGGTCCCATGATCCAGGCGCTCAACGACTCCAAGCTGGAGAAATCCGATATCGGTAAGATCATCCTGGTGGGCGGTCCGACGAGGATGCCGGTGGTGCAGGAGTTCGTGAAGAACTTCATGGAGAAGGATATCGAGCGAGGAGTGGACCCCATGGAATGTGTGGCCATGGGTGCGGCTATTCAGGCGGGCGTCCTGGGTGGAGAGGTCAAGGATCTGCTGCTATTGGATGTCACCCCGTTATCTCTGGGCATTGAGACCCTGGGAGCGGTCACCACCAAGCTGATCGAGAGGAACACCACCATTCCCACCAGAAAAAGCCAGATATTCACCACCGCTGCCGACAACCAGACCAGCGTCGAGGTCAATGTCCTGCAGGGAGAGAGGCCTATGGCCAAGGACAATGTCTCTTTAGGCCGGTTCACCCTGGTGGGAATTCCCCCTGCGCCCCGCGGTATACCTCAGATCGAGGTCACATTCGATATCGATGCCAACGGCATAATTCACGTCTCCGCCAAGGATCTGGCCACCAAGAAAGAGCAGAGGATCACCATCACTGCCCCCCATAAGCTGAGCAAAGAGGAAATCGACTCCAAAATCCGTGATGCTGAGAGGTTTGCAGCGGACGACCTGAAGAGAAAAGAGGAGATAGAGGTCAAAAACGCCGCCGAATCTCTGATCTACGCTTCGGAGAAGATGCTCAAAGAGGCGGGCGACGTGGCCACAGGCGAGCAGAAGGAGAAGATAGAGAAGGCCATCAGTGATCTGAAGAATGCCCAGACCGGGGGAGAGATCTCCGAGATCAAGGCCAAGACCGAGAGTCTTCAGACTGCGATCTATGAGCTTTCCGCAGCCATGTACCAGAAGGCAGCGCAGGATCAGCAGGCTCAGGCCGGCCAGAGCCCCGGGCCTGATGCCGGCCAGGGATCGACCGGGCAGGATCAGACGGTGGACGCGGACTACGAGGTAGTAAACGATAAGAAGTAAATTGCAGTAGAAAGGAACTGATCCTACCATGCCGGACAAGAAGGACTACTATGAGGTGCTTGGGGTAGCCAAGGATGCCAGCGAGAAGGATATCAAGACCGCCTATCGCAAGCTCGCCATGAAACACCACCCCGACCGGTCAGATGATCCCGGGGCGGAGGAGAAGTTCAAGGAGCTCTCTGAGGCTTATGCGGTCCTGTCTGATCCGGACAAGCGCCAGAAGTACGACCAGTTCGGCCATGCGGGAATCAATAGCCAGTACTCGCAGGAGGATCTGTTCCGGGGAGTGAACTTCGAGGACCTCCTTCGGGGCTTCGGCATGGGCGGCGGAGAGAGCATATTCGATATGTTCTTCGGCGGAGGGGGAGGACGGCGGGGACCGGCCAGAGGCCGGGACCTGCGCTATGATATCGACCTGACCCTGGAGCAGGCGGCCAGAGGCCTGGAGACGACCATCGAGATTCCGCGGACGGAGAGCTGCCCCAAATGTCAGGGCAGCGGGGCCAAGCCCGGCACAACGCCCGTGACCTGCAGCACCTGCCGGGGCTCCGGTCAGGTCACCCGTGCCCAGAACACCCCCTTTGGCCAGATGGTCACCTCCACCGCCTGCCATACCTGCGGCGGCAGAGGGGAGATCATCACCAACCCCTGCGATGATTGCAGCGGCTCGGGAAGGGTAAAAAAGTCCCGCAAGATCAACATCAAGATCCCCGCAGGGGTGGAGGACGGCCAGCACCTCAAGCTCCGCGGCCAGGGGGATTCTGCCGGGCCCAAGGGAGTTAGCGGCGACCTTTATGTGGTCATCAATGTCCTGCCCCACCGGCTCTTCCAGCGAATGGATAGCGACCTGATAATGGAGAGCCCCATCAGCTTCACCCAGGCTGCTTTAGGAGCGGACCTGGAGGTCCCCACTCTGAACGGCCGGGCCAGGATCAAGGTGCCCGCAGGAACCCAGACCGGAACGGTATTCCGCCTCAGGGGAAAAGGCATGCCCCGGTTGCATGGCACCGGCTCGGGCGATCTACATGTAAGGGTAAAGATCAATACCCCTGCTGCTCTCACTGCCCGGCAAAGGGAGCT
>JAXDAR010000243.1:0-2807 GCA_034679645.1 Methanothrix sp.
CCTCTTTTGCCTTCTCCACCCATTATAGCTATCTCATCTTGGGAGGCTATCCTTCTGCGGCAGCTGAGATGCTGTTGGTAGCAGCTGTGCTGGCTTCTGTGCTCAATATACGCATTCTTCTTCTAGCTCTATCCCTGGGAATGCTCTTCTCTCATCCGCGTATCATGGCGCTGGGCATAGGCTTTCTTTTATTCTGGTGCCTGGAAGAGAAATTGAGAGAGCGCCTGCGCCCAGGGCATTTGCATATGATGGCCTGGGGCCTCCTGTTCCTGGTCGCGGCCTACATTTCTCTGCACCGGCCAGAGTATCTTATCTCCGTCTTCAGCGATCAGGACCTTGCCAGCCAGTTTGTAGCCCGCTGGTATCCCAGCCTGCTGGCCCTCTTCGGGGCAGCTATTGCCGCAATCAGGGGCAAGATTCTGGATCGCATGGCTTTGGTGTGGTTAGGATCATGGATCATTGCCGTGCTGATGGCAGACTCAGGGCTCCTGAGCTTCCTGGGAACGACGGATCGACTGATGCTATCGCTATATCTTCCACTCAGCATTCTCGCCGCCCTGGCACTTGAGAGGATGGATGGAAGCGATGTCAGGATTATAGCCTCATTTCTGCTGGTTCTGATTGCAGTGGGAGCCGCTTCAATGGGTCTGGTTCTCTATAGCTATGCCGGGTCCTGGGGACTGCCCCAGGAGGATTATAATGCCACGATGTGGCTTTCAGGGCAGAATCTTTGCGATGCAGTTTGCCTCAATGTGGATGAAATAGGAGCATGGATATATCCACTGACAGGAATCACCACCTCCAATCCTCGTATATCTGCAACGGGATTTGCTTATGGGCTTTCTGAGAGGATCAGAACAGATCCGGGCAACAGCACAGCGATTGGTGAACTGAGGAGCATCGGCCATCAGAATATCCTGATCTATGTCTCAAGCGTCTCAATTCTCCGTCCAGGGCACACACCTCCCTTTGCAGGACATGAGCCTTTTCCTCTGGTGAACCTGAGCTACCCGGAGGAGTACTATGAACTTTTGTACGATAAGGGTGCCAGGATTTACAGGTTAAGAAGGTGATTTCCATCTATGCCAAATAATGGAAGGGCAGAGCGAACCAGGCCAGAGTGCCCTAATCTCAAGCCCAGGCTTACTCCAGCCACTTGTATCCCGGATCTTTAATCCAATTGAAATTGCGAATCAGATTTGAGGCCTCTCGACGGCTGAATTGGATCTGCATCATCTTGGTACAGACAAAACGAACCGCTGCTTTTTGCATCTTGACCTCAAGGCTGTCTTCTGGCTTGGGGCAAAGGCCAAAGGACTCGAAGAGATGCTCCTTCTCATCTATATGCCTGCCTCTGCCCCATTTTCCAAACATCTCTGCCGCCCGGTCCAATAGATCCTGGTCCAATTGCTCCGGCAGAATGATGCCATCTAACAGCTGCAAGAGTTCTTCCTGCTTCAATTCTATCAAATCCCCCTATCTAGCAGTAGGTTCCATTGAAATTTATCTCTTTCTGCAGGTCTCCCGCTGGCGACTTTTTTTCCAACAACGATTTATAAGAGATGGCGATAAGCTAAAACAGCAAATAGGATAAGGGGTTCAGCAAATATGAAGAATAAAGAATTGATCTTGGGTTTGATATCATTTGGCCTTTTAATTTTGGGATTTCAAACAGTGCTCCTGCCCGATTCGGCATCCATTGCATCAGGCAGCTCCGTCGATGAGTATATCGAGCAGAGCAACATCCAGACTATAGATGTTGAGGCGGTGGCAAATCAGGCCAAAGCATCCCGGGAGAGATATTTTGCGGAAAAAGAGAATTCAACTCTGGACTGGAACATGCCGAGCAGCCTTTCTGGCAGTGGAAACACTCCTTCTGAGTCGAGGAGCTTGGCTCAAGAGCAGAGCTCTGCTGTGGTCCAGGATTCCTCCAGCCAGCCATCCAATTTATCCGCTGATGTAAAGGTGGCATCAAATGAATCTGTCATAGCCAATGCATCAGGAACCTGGTCATTGCAACTCATCGATAGTATCCAGAGGGATGTCTCACTGGCACTCTTCCAGAAGGGGGCATCCATATTCGGATCAGGCAGTCTGAGAGAGGGCAATAGCACCAGCCAGGTGACGGCATCGGGGACGATGCAAGGTGAGGCATTGAGCCTCGACCTTACCACTCAGCAGCCCATAACCCTATATAAGCTTCTTCTGAATATGTCTAATGACGATGTATCTGGAGAATACAGCGCAATATCCGCTGGGGGAGACCAATGGACCGGCCAGGTAGATGGATTCAGGCTGGCAGCCTAGATTTTTCTAATTTAATTAGATCATTTTTAAAAACTTTTTCGATAAGATTATAAGCGATATTGACTATTGCAGGCCTCAGTTGGAGGATGGATATCATGGCCAGTACGAGGAAATTGGCAGAGTTTTCAATATCTAAAGATCGGCTTATTCAGGCCTTAGCCTGCATCTCTAATTTGGCTGACAGAGCAATAGTAAGAGCAATAGTGCACCCCAAAGAGGTGATATTGGGCTTCGCTTTCAGCAATGTCCTTTCCGATGATCAATCAGGCGATGAGTTATATGCCGACTATGCCATAGTCAAAGAAGAGATGATAGATCCCAATTTTCTGGTAAAGAGCGAAGAATGGCCTCTGTTCTTTATCTCCTGCACTGAAGCCTTCATCAGCTCGATCATGACTCTGGAGCCCAGAGAGAATCAATTTCTTAAGGTTGAATTCTATAACATCCAAGAAGAGGATGCTCCTGAAATGGTCAAGAGCGAGGCTCTGATCCTGGGAGAG
>JAXDAR010000244.1:0-6116 GCA_034679645.1 Methanothrix sp.
GAAAGGACGTGGCCCAATTGAAACATAGCTCATCCTGGATTTATATCGCGGGCGAAGAATTCCCAATCCATGTCTGAAAGGACGTGGCTTAGCCTGCCTGGCGAATTCAATTCTAATTATAAAATGCTACTGCATTTGATATTTCTTATCAATTTTACTCTGCACCTTCATTCTATATACAATCAATGTTCGTATTGTTACATTCCAAATCATTCAACGGCTTTCCACGGTTGTATCCAAGCCTTCCCGGCGTTGAGGGAGCCCAGGGCATTAGCGCGGGAGGCCCGGAGGGCCGACTCGCGGCGCTCACTAAAAAATGATCTGTATGATTCTGAATAAGCCTTGATTACGGCTTGGATTCTAGAAATAGACTAAACTGAATTCCGATATCTTTCGAGCCTCATAAACGCATTTCACCCTTCATCCTGCCCGCCTGTAGAATCTTTGCATTAATATATCGCAAACCATGACAACCGACGGCTCCTTCCAATCTTTCTAGTTTTGAGGAGCCCCCTTTGCCTGCGTCCCGAAGGGACGACTCGCGGCGTGCACAAAAAAAACAGTCTATATGCATTCAAATTAGCCATATAGCAGCCAGGATCCGATTACTTGATTATGCGGGCATTCAAGATCTTTAAAAGCCTCATTAAAAGCAGTTCAAACTATCGAGCCAAGTCAGCCGGGAGAATTCTCGCCTTAATATATCGTAAAATCAATAACCATCGACTGCTCATCCCCATCCTTTCCAGCTTTCGGGGGCTCCTTTGCCTGCGTCCCGAAGGGCCGATTCAGGAAGCCCACTAAAAACCAAGCCTGTACCGATCTGGATTGGCAATGATAACATCCTGGGTTTCTGGAGATTCTTCCCCCTTTCCGTGGGCGAACCCGGGTCATCATCTCACTATTGTCTTTGTGCCTTTGTTCCTTTGTGGTGAGGCTCAAGCATCTCGATTTCATCCAAATGAGGCACAAAGGAGAATTCTCTGTATAATATAACGTTTTTAAATCTATCCCTCACGGCGAAAAGATAATCTTCTTTAAATTTCTATGTAAGCATGGCGTGCCAGGAGCAGGTCAATTGATATTGCGGGATACTCCATGATGATTCCATGATGATTCCATGATAATTCCATGAAGGTCCAGATAAAAAATGGCACGCCGCCGGGAGGAAAAATGATAGAGCATAAAATCGGGATTTGCCTGGTTGCGGCAATGGCATTCGTCTCGTCAATGGCATTCATCTTTGCCTTATGCAATCCAGGATTATGCAGCACGACCATCGAGCTGGATGAGAAAGGAATACCTGTAGTTGACTACGGTTTTGTCTCTCCGGAAGGGTTATCCTCCGATAATGGTACTGAGATAGAAGGATGGACCCATATTGGCAAACAGAGAAATCCCCTGACGATCTCCGTCCAGGGTCTGCTCTATTACGATCAATATCTGAAGGGAAATAATAGCTCCAAAGCCCTGCTTATAAACTGCGCCGACTGGCTCATAGATAATGCCGTTGCTAGGAATGATACCCTCGTCTGGGAGTACGGGTACCCCTGGCCGACCTACAACATCACATCCAACTTCATTTCCGGCATGTCCCAGTCAGCAGCAGTCAGGTTACTGGCCATCGCCCATAACCTCACCGGAGAGGAGCGATATATTCAGGCGGCAAGAAAAGGATTGGAATCATTTTATTATGAAGTCGACCAGGGTGGCGTCACATATAAAGATGCAGATGGCTGGTGGTATGAAGAGTATGCTCAGACAGGTTCTGCCATGGAGCCGCGTGTCTTGAATGGCCATATGGCGGTTTTAATTGATCTGCATGAATATTATAATTTAACAGGGGACGGAAAGGCAATGGAGCTCTTTGATCTCGGATTAAGCAGTCTTAAGGCAAATCTGAAGAGCTATGATACGGGAGTCTGGAGTCGATATGACCTTGCAGGCAATAATGCCGTCGTGAAGTATCATGAATTCCACTTAAGCCAGCTGGATACCCTCTTCGATATCACTGATGACCCGTTCATCAAGACCTACAGAGATAGCTGGTCGTACTACGAGCTTGCCTACCTCCATGAATACATGGCAGAAATTGAAAAAGATATCGGCAAGATGAGGTTGTATCAATCCGGATTGGTGAAAAAGATATCGGATACTGAGAATATGATCGCTGATGCAGATTCAAAATCGACCTGAATGTGCGGCTAGGGGATCTGATCGCACTGCAGGACAGTGCGATCTGCATAGATCCGATTTTCAGCTATTTGCCTTTATTAGCAGCCTTTTTCTTTTCGGCTGGCTTTTTCCCTGCCATCTCGTTAACCTCTTCTGCCCCCTTCGCCAATAATTCATCCTCATCTCCGGTTAGAATCTGGAGCAGCCGGGAAAACTCTCCCGCATGAACCCTCTCCTCATTGGCGATGTCAATCAGCACCTCTTTGGCCAGAGGATTATCAGTAGCCTCAGCATGGGCCATGTAAAGGTGCACTGCCTCATGCTCTGCCGCCAGGTCAAGGCGTATTGCCCGGATCAATTCTTCTGAAGTCAATTTTCTGTCTGGTACTTTTCCGCTGAATGGATTGATAAACTCGGCCA
This sequence comes from Methanothrix sp., assembly GCA_034679645.1. GTDB lineage: Archaea > Halobacteriota > Methanosarcinia > Methanotrichales > Methanotrichaceae > Methanothrix. Next base: position 2,596 of record JAXDAR010000244.1, read on the forward strand.
TTTACAAAATCCTCCTTTTTATTCTCTCTGATCTGATAATTCCGGCGATCAGATGCGATGATCTTCTATGCCATTGCAAATTGCATTTCTAATTCTAATAAAATTACTTGGCTTGAAAGCAAATAAGCCTTTGGATTACAGAAAAATTACTGAGATCACAGCCCCGGCGAGAATAACCCAAAAGAGGTCTGCTTTAAACAATAAGATGAATGCCGCTGCTGCCATAAAAACATGGGCCAGATCCGGGGTCATATTGGAGGCGAAACTGAAGGCAACAGAGGCCAGGAGTCCCACAAAGGAGCATAATATGCCTCTTATCGCCCGGCTGAATCTTCCAGAGGTCTTCAATTGATCATAATAGGGAACCGTCCCTATGAGAATCAGGAACGAGGGAAGGAACATTCCCAGCGTGGCCACAATGCTTCCCTCAAGTCCCCCTACCATATAGCCGACAAAGGCTGCTGTGATCACAATGGGCCCGGGGGTGATCTGACCGAGAGCTATTCCGCTCATGAACGTCTGATAGTCCATCCAGGACCGGACGGCCACCACCTCATTCAGCATCAGAGGCAGGGAGGCAAACCCGCCTCCAAAGGCGAAGAGATCTACCCAGAACATCGATGCTGCCAGCTGGAATAGATCCCGGCGAAAGAGGTAGAGGAGGACGAATCCCAATCCTGCAGCGCAGAAGATGAGGATAAGAGGCACAATGGTCTCTTGCCTCCCGATCACCACTGGCTTATCCTCTATGGAAGGCAAACCTCTATAAATTAACAGTCCGGCAAGAGCAGCCAGCAGGATCACCAGAAAGGGACTGACTCCTGCAATGAAGATGGCAGCGGCGACTGCAGCCACGGCATAGTCCCTGCCGCGATCGAGGTAGCTCCTGGCAAAGGTGAACGCGGCATAGGCGACGATAGCGATGATAATCGCCTGCAGGCCGCTGAACAAAGATGCAGTTACAGGCAGCATTCGCGTCTCTTCATAAAGAGCAGAGAGAGCGGTGATCAGGAGGAACGCTGGCAGGCCAAAGGCGATGTAGCTTATGGCTGCTCCCGTTACCCCCCGAGCCCTCAGGCCAACGTAGGCGGCCATCTGCATCGCTGAGGCTCCGGGGATGAACTGACAGAGGGCAACGCCATTCCGGAATGTATCCTCCTCAAGCCAGCTCTTCTCTTCAACCGACATCCTGCGGATGTAGGCGATCATGGCCGGCCCTCCAAACGAGGTCACGCCCAGGCGGAGAAATGATATGAACAGCAGAAAGAGAGAGGGATCTTGAGTTGGGCCTGGCTTTATCCCCTCCGCGGTCTGATGTCGCCCGCGGCTGAACAGATCGGCCAGATTGGCCAGACTGATCTTGAGATCCAGAACCGCCCCGATTATTCTCAACATTACGTTAGATAACCTGGCCGCTCTTATGCTTTTCGATTTTGGGGGACTGCAATCCTAATATACATGCAGGCTCTACATAAGGCAGATGCAATGGGAACTGGTAGGCTGGTGTGCCGCTCTATTGACGATGTTCGGATTCGTCCCCCAGATACTCAAGATCTATCGCACTGAGTCGGTCGCAGATGTGAGCCTGGTCATGCTTCTGCAGTTCTCGCTGGGCATGCTCCTCTGGTTGCTCTACGGCCTTTATATTCAGGATCGGGTTCTGATCGTATCCAATACGGTATCCTTTCTCACCCTCACCGTTGCCACCGGGATGTATATGAAGTACAGAAAAAATGGCGCCCGCTCTCTGTAGTAATCGAGATTTATTGGTCCAGTTCAATTATCTTATTCTTGATCCTCTCTTGCAGCCTTTCCAGAGAGGCTTTTGTGCTCAGGCGGTTGTCGCAGGGGGATGTGTCCTTGGGATTACAGCCAGCCATCAAATCCATGAGCCTGTCGGCCATATCAAAGGCCTCCAGATCCTCAAGATGCTGCAATAAAATACTGGTTCGGGAGTTGAAATCCCGGCATTTTCCCGTCTGGGAGATAGCAGCCTCATGCAGCTCATAGAGCAGAGAAAGCTCCTTTTGGATCTGCAGCCAGTCGTCCCTGTCTATCGCCATCCAGTAGATACATAGGTTTCTCCGAAAATATTAATGCGATGCTCTCAATGAGCCCTTGAGCCAGGAGAGAGAGCCAGAGGTTCTTCTCTGTTTTCTGTGGGTAGACCTGGGATACTATTTCTCTCGTCTTTGTGCCTTTGCCTCCGTGGTGAAATCGTGGTGCATGAGCCTCACCACAAAGACACCGAGGCACAAAGAAAAATTCTCTGCAAGTAAAATACCCACACAATTTAGCGAAGAGCCGAGCCAGAATTGGGACCTGAAAAGAGAGCCGGAAGGGGGGTCCAGGTTGAAGGGCCTGCTTTCTGATCTGCTCAACCGGATCGAGGCCAGCACTCAAATCGTTCTCCTCATAATCACCATCAGTACTGCACCCGATCCCCCAGTAAAAGGTACGAATCACCTCACATACTCATAATGCCGGTATCCCTGCTGATCTATCCGGGCTAAAACAAACTCCTCAGCCGGCCGGATCAGGCTCTCCTTTTTCTCTCCCTCATGGAGCAGTTCGTACTCCTGCAGGGATATCCCCCTTCTCTTCTCCAGCCTCTCAAATAAGTCCCTTGAGGGAACAGAAGAGACCTCCGGCGAGGCCAGGGCGGAGAAGACCAGGGCGGAGCATCCGCTTCCATAGGCACCAAAGCACAGCCTCTCCTCCGCCCTGACCTTCTTCAGCTCCAGCAGGCTGGCCAGCCCCAGAAAGATCGATCCGGTATAGATGTTTCCGATGGAGCGGGACAGGGCTGCAGTATCCTTCACTTTGGCACTGTAAGCTTCCTGAAACTTCCTGGAGCGGGCGAAGCTCCTGGCATAGGCAGCCAGGTCGAGCTGATACTTCTCCGGATCGGCATAATTTCCATTATTGGGCTCCGGTCCGATCTGCACCTCAACATCCTTCCAGTGGCTGCTATTCCTCCAGTCCTGACGGAATATGGCGGCGGAAGCATACTCTGTCATCCGCGGATAGGGAATGTGGAAGAGGAGGTGATCGATCGAATCAGTTGTGCACTCCCCCTCCATCGGACTGATTATGCCCTTCCGGGCCGCCTGGGCGGCGAAGGAGGCAAATGCTCCCTGCACGGCATCCAGATAGCACTGATTGCTGTGCTTGCCGTTGACCGTAGCCGTTGTGCATCCCAGCGGGCGGAAGAAGTCGTTCTCATCGCGGGTGAAGCAGCCGTATACCTGCTCTAAGGCAGCAATCCGCGGATTTTTCCGGACCAGGAGTGAGACGCTCCCCGCTCCCTGGGTGTATTCTCCCGAGGAGCGCAGAGGGTATTTGGCCACATCCGAGGCAATGACCACCCCTATCCTATCATCCTCACCGGCTGCCACCCAGTAGCTGATGCTCTCCAAAGCCAGGGTGGTGCCGAAGCAGGCCGACTTTAACTCCACGGTGGATCAGCCCTGGAAGGAGCCGGCACCGTACACCTTCTCCCGCATGCCAATGACAAAGGT
>JAXDAR010000245.1:0-8491 GCA_034679645.1 Methanothrix sp.
ATCTTTCTTAATTAAATCTACAATCTGGGCGGCGGTGAGAATATTGTGGAGCAGGATCTGGGGTATTCCCCAGAGACGGGAGTCTGAAGGCAGCAGTTCGAGGACCTCTTTTGGTATGGCTATTGCATGAGGCCTATATACCTCCACACCATCTATATGCTCTTGATTTTTCAGGTTCCCATCATTCAATGTGAATACTGTGACCTCATGACCCAGATCGGCCAGGGCAGGGCACATGTACTGGGCATATGTGCCCAATCCCCCCACAATTCGTGGAACATATTCAGGAACGATATATGCAATCCTCAATCACTTTCACCTTCAATGCCTGCCAAATAGCAGCCTCGGCTCCTATGCATGGATCAAGGCTACTGATAGCTCAGACTGGGCTTTCTTTGAAGTAGATAATTCTGTCGTCCTCCCCTGCGTGACAAATCCGGCTGCATTGCCTATTCTGCTCGTCTCTTTTCGGCCCGTCAGACCAAAAGCTCCATCAATCCCCTCTGCCATCAATCCTGCCATGTCTATTCACCCCATAGAGTTCAGATACGGCACACGAGAGATGAAGGCCATCTGGGAAGAGGATTTCAGGCTTCGCTGTCTCTTCCGGGTGGAGGCCGCTTTGGCCAGAGCAGAAGAAGAGCTGGGGATGATTCCCCAGGGAGCAGCAGAGGAGATCGCCAGGGCAGCGGAGACCACCCTTCCGGAGAGGGCCAAGCAGATAGAGGATGAGATCGGCCATGACATGATGGCCACGGTGCTCGCCCTGGCCGAGCAGAGTCCCAATTATGGGGAGTGGATCCACCTGGGGGCGACCTCCAATGATATCCTGGATACCGCCACCGGCCTGCAGATCAGGGCCTCGTTGGATATCCTGGAAGGAAAGCTGAAGCAGCTGCTCGCCCTTCTCCTGGACCGGGCCATGGAGAACCGCAGTCTGGTCTGCGCCGGCAGGACGCACGGCCAGATCGCAGTGCCCACCACCTATGGATTGCGGTTTGCCATCTGGGCCTCGGAGGTGGGTCGACATATCCAGAGGCTGATGGAATTGCGACCCCGGGCAGCCGTGGGCAAGATGTCCGGGGCTGTGGGCACCCAGGCCGCCTACGGCCAGTTCGGCATGTAGATTCAGGAGAGGGTAATGCGACACCTTGATCTGTTCGAGGTGGACGTCTCCAACCAGGTGGTGCAGAGGGACCGACATGCAGAGATGATCTGCTGGATGGCGCTGGTTGCCTCCACTATGGACAAGATCTTCATTGAGATGAGGACACTGCAGAGGACGGAGATCGCCGAGGTGGAGGAGGGATTTGGCAAAAAGCAGGTTGGCTCATCCACCATGCCTCATAAGAGAAATCCGATCAAGTCCGAGCAGATCTGCGGCCTGTCGAGGGTGGTGCGGGCGCAGCTCATCCCTGCTTTCGAGAACATCCCCCTCTGGGACGAGCGCGACCTGACCAACAGCAGCTGCGAGCGGATCGTCTTTCCTGAGGCCTTCATATTCACCGACCACATCCTCACCCTGGCCGCTCGCACCATGGCCAATATGCGGCTCAGGCCGGAAAATATCGAGCGCAACCTGATGCTATTGCGCGGCCTGAATATGGCGGAGAACGTGATGGTGGAGCTGGCCAAGAAGGGTGTTGGCAGGCAGCAGGCGCATGAGATCATGCGCCAGAGCAGCATGAGGGCATTTGAAGAGAAAAGGGAGCTGAAGGACGTCCTGCTGGAGAACGAGACGGTCACAGGATGCCTGAAGCCCGAAGAGATCAGCGCTCTGCTCGATCCCCATCAGTATATCGGCACTGCGGTCCGGCAGGTGGAAAGACTGAACGAGAAGCTGAGAAAGCTCTACCTGTAAGATGCTGCCCAGGATCTATCTGCTCAAGCCGGGATCCATCCTGCGGGACCGGGCGGGCAATATCCTGGACGCCCGCTCCTCAGTAACCCTGATCCTGACCGAGAGGGAAAGGATCATAGTGGACACCGGCCAGGAGGGGGATGGAGAGCTGATATTGAAAGCTCTGAATAGGATGGACCTGGATGGTGCAGATATCGATTTCATCGTGAACACCCACTCTCATCCCGACCACTGCTCCAACAACCATCTCTTTTTTCGGGCAAAGATTATATCGCCCACTGATGGGGAATTGGTCGCTCCCGGCGTTCAGGCCCTGGCTACCCCCGGCCACAGCCCGGATAGCATATCCGTAGTGGTGGATGCTGCCAGCCATATGCCCGAAGAGGAGAGGGAACCGGCCAGTCGAAGAGTGGTGATAGCGGGAGACGCTCTGCCCACTTCAGGCAACTTCCAAAAGAGGGTTCCACCGGCACTGCACTATGATCGCGCCCTGGCGGTGGCCAGCATGGATAAGATCATCGCCATTGCGGATCTGGTCATACCCGGCCATGACCGGCCGTTTTCGGTCCGGGAGGGAAGGGTAGAGAGGTTCATCCAGTTCTAGTGGCCCTTCGCAAATTATTTGGGCGATGCACTGCAGAGAGCCTTTCCGGTGATTGGAAATGCCAGCCGTGCGGGCCTGCATAATCCTGAGTCTGATAGGCTGGAAGATCACTTTTCGCCACATGCTTGCAGACATTAGTATTGCACTCATCTTTTCAGAGCTGGAATGAGAAGAGAGCATATCAAGGAGCGTAGGGGAGGCAGCAGGAAAGAGGCATTTGATCTGTATAATCATATAGACCTGAAGGAACTGAAAGAGGCCTTATTTGGCGTGCATACCACAATTAGGTATATAGCTATCTTTGTCTAAGCAATTTAAAGAGTGATGTTTATGAAAGATGCCGACATTCTAAATCCTGAGGCTGAGGAAGAACAAGATTATGTGCAGGCTGTTGGCAAAGCCGGGATATATCAGTGAGCCTTGGGGTTCCAGGTCATACAGCATCTTCTCAGGCCGTGGCCTTGTGGAGAAAGAATGTATAACGTTGGAGAAGAGCGTCTATGACAACATCGCTAGCAGGATGGGTATTTGGTATTTTGTTTATAGTAATTTTTGGATATTTTGAGCTTACTGAGCACGGATTGCTCAGCGTTGGAGAAGAACATGTTATTACTGTAGTAGAAAAAGAAAGCGAACTTCTTTACGATGCAGGGTGGTTTTATAATTTCTGGGATGAAGAACACAACGAATACAGTACTGACGACTGCGAAATATATAATAAAATTCAGTTGGGGCATATGTACCGTATCAAAACTGGACGTTGGAATACTTATTACGCAGAAGATTTGGGTGACGGGGGAAGGTCACATACCGTGACAGGAAATCAATCTCGCTTCAGAAGTCATTGGTATGCCCAGTTTACAGAAGACACGGTAGAGGGAGATAAACCTTAATACGGATCATTCTTTTTCAAGATCTGATGCTTATAAATTTCTGGTTCTGATGATAAATGCTGGAAGGCTTAACGCATGGCAACGCGAAAATTTACCGGTAAAATAGCGCCGAGGGTGAGATTCGAACTCACGAGACCCTTGCGAGTCACCAGCTATCCAGGAGAAACTCACTCCAGGCTGGCGCCCTACCGCTAGACGACCTCGGCACAGTTTTGGATTTTGGGTTTTATCGCTTTGCAGCTGGTTTTGTCTAAGTGGAGCCGTCCCTTTCGGCCAGCTTCCACGCCTTCGGATAGGTGCCCGGCTCCATTATTACCCTTTCGGTCGCAGCCACTATTCCAGACTTTGAGGCCAGCATCTCACTGCTTGTCAGCTCCGCCCTGGCAATGGCTACTGCTTCCCCTTTCAGGGTGAACAGGACCACATCGTCGCCCCTGTTGATCTCCGTCTCCAGGCTGATGAGACCCGGGGCGGCCAGGGGTGCGCCGTGGCATACCGCATCCACTGCATTATCCGCTATCTGGAGCCGGGGCAGATGAACCAGGGCCGCTTCCACCGGCAGGATCACCCTGCGAAGCAGGCTCTCATCCCCGCTCTCCTTGTATCTCACATGAGCGTCCATCAACTGATGCAGGGTTACCATGGTCTCGTCCTCGCGAAAGGGACCGGCCCGGGTCCGGCGCAGCTCTTCCATGTTCGCCCCTGTCCCCAGGGCCAGGCCGATATCGTAGCAGAGCTTGCGGATGTAAGTCCCCGCCTGGCAGCCCACCCGCATCAGTACATACTGCCCCTCTATCTCCAGAACCTCCAGGTAGTAGATGGTCCTGGTGCGCAGCTCCTTGACCACGGACGACTTCAGGGGGGGCTTTTGCAGAATAGGGCCCACAAACTGGCCGCAGACCTCTAGGATCTGCTTTTTGGGCAGGGGCTTGTGCACATGCATCAGACAGATGTACTCCTTCCCCGCTAAAAGCAGAGTATCCATGACCCTGGTCGCATCCCCCAGGAGAACGGGCAGAATTCCAGTCACCTTGGGATCCAGGGTGCCACTGTGCCCGGCCTTTTCCACCTCCAGTATCCGCTTCACCCAGGCCACAATCTCATGACTGGTGGGCCCGGAGGTCTTGTCCAGATTAATCGCCCCTAGGCGAAGATGCATCTTGAGACTTCGTTCCCTCGGTGGGGTGCCATAGGCAGGGTCGGTCTTGCCCTTCCTTTTAACCAGGACTGACCTCTTTCTGTCCGCAGGAAGGATCACGGGTCCAGATGGAGCAGCATCTTTGTCTTTTGCCTCAGTAAAGGATGAAATGCGAGATCGAGGAGAAGATGAATATCCGCCAGATCGGTTTGAGGATTTTGAGGGTGGCCGGGAACCTCGATCCCCTGCCGACCTGCCCTCGTCCTTTCTCGGCCTGTGAATCACTGACACTGCAAAGCCCTCGCTGCCGCCATAACGATGGCTATAGTACCAGACTCGTTGAACCTTCCCGTATCCACCACCAGATCGTATACACTCAGGTCATTGATGTCAATGTTATAGTATTTCTTGTACCTGCGGGCCTCGCTCTCCTCTCGCTGTCGGGTCTCCTGAAAGGCGTCCTCCAGCAGCTTGGCCTCCCGCTTGCATATCCTCTCCGCCCTTGTCTTCAGGTCGGCCTTCAAGAGCACCTTGAGATCGGCATCCAGAAGGTGCCCCGAGAGCCTGCCCTCGAATATCCCGGTGCCATCTTTAGCCAGGGACCTCTGGGCATCGTCTATCAGATAATCTATCTCCGGACCCTTCTCTGCCATTCGGTTCATATCCTTGACCGATATATTCTTCTCACTGGCGATCTTCCGAAACAGCTCCCCGGAGTTGATCCAGGTCAGACCAAGCTGGGCAGAAAGAGCGCGGGCCAGGGTGGTGGTACCCGTGCCCGGCGAGCCGCTGACGGTGATTATCATCTTCAGCTCATGCTCCCTATATCCAGAGCCTTTCTGATGATCTGCGATACGGGCAATGAGCAGACGAAATACCAGTAAAACCAGTAGAGGATCGGACCGAGGACCAGATCGTTGATATTGTGCGTTCCCCAGAAGGGAAAGGTCATGGTGATGGGACCGGAGTTATGAATGTAGAAATATATCCACATGAACAGAGGAATGGATATGATGCCGATGTAGAGCATGGGCTTGAACTGCATCTGCATCATCTTCCCCTGCTCCGAGACCATCTTCATCTGCTCATTCTGCAAAGACTGAATCCTGGACTGATCTCCTGCCAGCTGAGCCGCTCTCATATTGGTTTGCAGGGCCCTCATCTTCTCCTGCTGTTGACGCAGGAAATCCCAGTCCATGGTGTACTTCTGAACCAGGCTGGCATAAAGGCCGGTTATGGCCGCCAGGATGAAGAGTATGACCGGGAAGGAAAGCCCTGTCCCCGGCAGCCATCCCAGAAGATGATCCATGACCTGCCCTAAGAGGTTCCTGTAATCCTCGATCATCACCCCGAAAAAAAAGAGGATGCCCACAACCAGGGCCGCTCTATCCAGCGTGCTGGACATGGATTGCTTCATGCGGAAGCTCCAAAGAACTTCTGCATCATTGGGTACATTTCCTGAATCTGCTCGCTGGCGATCTGCTCATAGAGCCGGTAGACGATACTAACCGCCAGAAGCAGACCGGTACCTCCCGCACCTCCAAGAGTTCCCAGCAGGCTGGCCACCAGGGTCAAGACCCCGATGATAACCCCGCCGATCACAGTCACTTTTGGAATGTACCGTTCCATCAACTTCTCAATGGAAGCGGGGTTCCTTCTGTACCCGGGAACCTGCAATCCTGAGTTGTGGATCTTGGCAGCGACGCTCTTGGGCCCCATACCAGTGGTCTCAATCCAGAAGATAGCGAACAGAATGCCGCCAATGATCAGGAAAGCGGAATCAGTTAGCACATGCAATAGGATCTGCCAAGTGTCAATGGGTGAGAATCCCAACTCTGCCATCCCCGCGGTGGAGGTGGTCACCATGCTGGGAATCCAGTCACTCGGACCACCGATCGGCGAGAGATAGTACATGAGCCCAGATACCGGCTGGGGAGATGATCCGCTTATGGCCGCACCGGTAGCTGCATCAAACTGGGACTGGGATATGAAATTGCCCAGGAAGCTGGAGTAACCGGTGTAGACTGTGGTCATACCCTCGCCAGTCACTGTGGCAGAGGTAACCGTTCCCAGCCTTGAAGCAAGCAGTGCCCCCAGCATCTCGATATTGGCCTGAATGGCCCTCACCAGGATCATGGGAAGGACTGATGCATATACCAGCTTTACCGGGAAGCGACCTCTGGCTCCACGAACCCGGCTATGGGCCAGGGGGATCTCAATTCTCGTGGATTCCACTAAGACGACCAGCAATATGATCAGAATGGTGGATATCAGGGCCAGAATTCCTCCGGTGATCATGATAAACCTGATGCCTTCAGAGGTGAAGAGAGTGTCAAAGCTGATCAACTGCAGCCTGATGATATCAATCCATTTGGGGATGATGCCTACGGATAATCCAGCATCGCCTGTGGCTGGATTGATCAGACCGGTGACCAGTTGCTGGCTGATTCCCGCCACAATGAACAGTCCCACGCCTGATCCTACACCCCATTTGGATACCACCTCGTCCATGTAGACGATAAGAGATCCACCAACGAAGACCTGAATAAATATCAGGAGGGATATTATGCCCAGAGATACACCCAATGTGCTCGCTACGTTTGCATCAGGCAATAAGTAGCCGCCCAGCACCTGGGGAAGAGCTTCCACTGCCACCATAACAAAGACCAGAGCCTTTTGGGTGCCCTGATAGATGGCCTGATCACGGGGATCGCTCAGGTTGAGCTTGATGATGTCCGCGCCCACCAGAAGCTGGAGGACAATGGATGCAGTAACGATAGGGCCGATACCCAAGAGCATCATCGAGCCAAAGGATCCGGCGAAGAAGGCTCGATAAGAGCTGAAAAGGTCTATTGATGCTGCGGAAAGCCCGAAGAGGGGTATATTTCCAAGAATGAAATAAAGAAGCAATATGGCCAGAGTCCAGCTCAGCTTTCTCTTAAAATGGACGTGCCCAGTGGGCCGTTCCACCGAGGGGAGCCGGCGCACAATGGGCTCTATCGCATAAAAGAAACTTTGCTGGTTCATACTACTACTGCCTGACCACCAGCAGCCTCGATCTTGCTCTTGGCCGTGGCAGTGAATCCCAGAGCTTTAACCTCCAGCTTCCGGGATACTCGCCCCCGACCGAGAACCTTCAATTCATTGATCTCAACCCTGCCGTCCGGGCCAGCCAGCTGGTCCAGCTCATCGACATTGACCGTATCCGCCCGCTCGGCCAGTGGCAGCCGGACGAATCCATGCTTGCCCATATCGGTACCGAGAAGTATGGATCGCATGAAGTGATGCTTGCACTTGCCTGAATCTCCACGGCCGCCCCGGGTTCCTCCCCCGCGCATGTTCTTGTGCTTGCCGTGGTAGGTTCTATGACCTCTCCGTTCTTTGGTCTTTGGTCTAACCATTTTTTTCTACCTCATCCTCTTGATAAGATCCGTCAAATCCGGATGGAATCCCAGATCTCCACCCTGTTGAGCGGTCTTCTTGGTGGTTCTTAAGCCCTTCCGAGCAGGGTGCAGCCTGAAGATGGGCTTGATTTGCAGATCTTTCAGAATGGCAGAGCCGGAGTTGATGGCTGTGGCCAGTTCCTTAAAAGATGAATAAGGTGTGTTCTCCTTTAAATACTGCTCTGTCAGGCGCCGGTTAGCGCTCAGTCTTCCCCGTCTCTCCAAGAGCATGGCTAAAGTATCATCATCGATCTTTCCCCAGGCCACATAATCCTTGACCTTCTGGATCATGCCCCGGTAATGGGGGTCTTCTTTGACCACTACGCAGTGGTTGACCCGATGGATATGGAGCATCGCCAGGGTGTCCTTGATCTCCGGCCTGAGGTTCACCTCCCCTCTCAATCTCACTATGGCAAACATCTTCAGGCCCTCACAGTTATGGTATTGATGAGCGCATTATATGTCGCTTTGGCGAAGTTGATGGTGGTCCTGGTGGAGCCTGCAGTCCTGGTCCAGACGTCCTTGATACCGGCCATATCCATGACCTTCTTG
>JAXDAR010000246.1:0-4159 GCA_034679645.1 Methanothrix sp.
TCCCTGGCCGGATTTAGAAATAAAAGCTTAACGGATTACCTGCTCACTGCCCTGGCTCTGCTATTCTACACCTGTCCTCCATTTCTATTGGCCATGCTTCTTTTGAGCATCTTCGCTTTCCACCTGGGTCTCTTTCCTCTGGGGAATTTGACCTCCGGAGGAAGAGAGGGTTTGGACTATGCTTTAGACGTGGCCTGGCACCTCTTCTTGCCTGTTGCCGCCCTATCTTTGCTCGGAGCCAGCTACAAATTCCTGGTAGTAAGAAATTCTGTCACGCAGATATTTGATGAGCAGTTTATAGTTGCAGCCAGAGCAAAAGGCCTGACGGAGCGCTGCATTCTGCTGCGCCACGTCATCAGGAACGTTCTGCCGCCATTTATCAGCATGGTGGCCTTAAGTCTCGGTTTTATGGTATCGGGAGCTCTGATCGTTGAGATCGTATTCTCCCTGAACGGCATGGGAACTCTCATCTACGACGCCGTGGTGGCACGGGATTATCCGGTCATGCAGGGTTGTTTTTTGGTGCTGACTGTTTTCGTGATGGCAGCCAACTTCGCTGCCGATATGCTTTACGCTATAGCCGATCCCAGAATTGGAGGGCAAGCTAATTGAGACAGTATATAGCAGATCTCTCCTGCTCACGGTTGCGACTGGCCGGTTTCATCGTTCTATCTCTTTTTCTGTCGCTGGCCATCTTCGCACCTCTCCTCGCACCATATGATCCCAGGGAGACGGGATCGCCCTATCTGCCCCCTAGCCCGGAGCATCGGCTGGGCACCAATGACATCGGCCAGGACATCCTATCCGAGCTGATCTATGCCTCTCGTGTCTCCCTTGCCATCGGCTTTCTGGCGGGATTGATCTCAATTTTCGTCGGCACGACCCTGGGATTGCTGGCCGGATATTACCGGGGATGGATTGAGGAGCTGGTGATGGCCACTAGCGATGTGGTCCTGCTAGTTCCGGGGCTGCCTCTTATGATCATCCTGGCCGCATATCTCAGCCCCAGCATGTGGAACATCGTTTTAGTAGTTGGCCTGCTCTGGTGGTGCTCCACGGCGCGGGTGGTCCATTCTCGCGTTCTGCAACTGAGGGAGATGCCCTTTGTCGAAGCGGCCCGATCGCTGGGCGCAGGTGATGACCACATAATACTGCATCACATACTGATCAATTGTATTGAGATCATCCAGGCCAAGTTCGCCCTGGCAGTGGCATCGGCCATGCTCACCGAGGCCTCCTTGAGCTTTCTGGGCCTGGGCGATCCCCTTAACATCAGCTGGGGGGAGATGATCCACTTCGCCTTTTCCCGGGGCGGATTTGCCAATGATATGTGGTGGTGGTATCTGCCGCCGGGGCTCATGATCTGCGCCAGCGTACTGGGATTTGTGATGATATCGATGGAGGCGGAAAGATCTCAAAAGGCGCTGGAGCTGTAGATTATGAAAAATGAAAAATAAGAATGTAGCCCAGGGACGGGGGATTGCATATCCACCTCTCATCCCTTTGAGCTGATATATCGGATAGATCCATTATGGAATTCTCTTACCAGCCCTCAGGAACCGGATACAAGAACATTCCCTGCTCGTGGACATCATAGTCTAGCTTGAGGAACCGGGACAGGTACTCTTGATGCACCTCTAATGGATCCAGATCCTCAAAGAGCGCAGGCTGAAATAGCTTGGCCAGATATACAGTTCCTATCCAGCTATTGTCTGATAGGATATTGACTGAGATGGCATGCACATTCCCGTTTTCCACAGCATCAATCATCTCAAAGCCGGTCCTATTCATGAACCCGGACAGCTTCTTCTCGGCAATGGTGGCGTTGTTCACATTGTAGCCTGCTTCCTCGTACATCAGCTCTCTTATCACCAGGGATGGGTTCTGCTCTATGACCCACTCCGGGTCCACCTCGATATACTCGCCGGGCATATCGGCTGCAATATCAAGCCCTCCGGCAAATCCGATCAGCGGGCTGACTGGGCATTCCTTTCCGCTAGTTCCCAATGGACCGTCCTCATCTCCCCAGTTCCAGTAATATAGGACGCGAGGGCTCTCTTCGTCAGATAATCCCTCCACTCTGCCGGAGATCGTATCCAGGTAGCTGCCATACCAGTCGGTGTACTCCTCTGCATCGTCTGCCACACCAAGAATATACCCTAACCGCTTGGCTGCTGATATGGCGTTAAGCAGATCGCCATGGCATTCAGAGGAGACTACAGCGATGCCAGAAGCTTCCAGTTTATCTATCTGCTCTTCGTTCTCGTACTCGTTTACCAGGACCAAATCGGGCTTCAGGGATATAATCTTCTCTATATCCGCATTTTCCAGGCTTGGCCGTCCGACATTGGCAAGCTTGCTCAATTCAGGGAAGAGTACCGGCTGCTCAGCGGTATCTGAGGCCACACCGACCGCCTTGTCACCGGCATCCATGGCCACCATGGCCTCAGCTATGGCCAGTCGCAGGGGTATCACCCTTTCCACTGGCCTTTTTATTGTGACCGTGCGGTTGAGAGCGTCCTTAATGGTGATCTCTTGCTCCTTTCCTTCCAGAATGAGCTGCACTAGATCGATATCTCTTTCATCGATATCGCCGTCATAGTTGGCATCAGCCAGCCTGGTTGGACCTTCACTCCCCTCTATCATGGCTTTCAAAAGGATGATGTCTTCCTGGTTAATTGTCCGGTCCATATTCGCATTTCCATAGACCTCCAGGATGTAGTCCATCTCCGCACAGGCGGGGAAAGAAAAAATCAATGCCAGCATCAAAATCCATGCCCAATTTTGTTTATGGTTTCTCATATTCAACTCCATCTTCGTCTTTGTGATAAGCGATCTTCTGAATAACCGGCTCAATGGGAGGATCTGAAATCTTATCAAATGCCTGGCAGAACACGATTTGTGGATCATCAACACGCTTCGCCGGCAATCGCCTCCTGCAGTTCAAGCAGGCTTATAGGCTTGGAGAGAAATCCATCTCCTCCCTCGCTGATGCATTCGTCTCTGCGGCTGGTGCAGCCGGTGACAAAGATGATCCTGGGGCCCTCGGGCCAGCGTTTCCTGATGATCCTCGCTGCCTGCAGCCCGTCCATTTCAGGCATCTGAATATCCATGAGCACCAGTTTGTAAGGGCGAGTCTCCATGGCCTGCACCGCTTCCACTCCATTGCCTGCTGTATCGGCATTTTGGCCCAGCTTCTTGAGCATTCGCAAGGTGATCGATCGGTTGGCAGGATCATCCTCTGCCAGGAGAATGCTCAATGCCTCATTGCCGTGCCTTCCATTGCCATAGCCCAAATCGGATCCAGTTTCAGATGCCATTTTCAACTCACCATTTCCCAGAAAGCATAAATCCGCGCCACTCCACTGACCCGGAGCATTGAAGATGCATTGTAACACCAAGTAATAAGCTTTTTGGTATTAGTATTATCTACATTTATTGTCGTAAAAATCCTGTAAAAAAAAGGAGGCCAGGCCAGCCGATCTAGAGGACAAGCTGCTTATTGTAGTTCAGAACCTCTGCCATGGTGTCCGCGCCCTCGACAGAGCCAGGAAAGTTGGTGAAGATGATCCGCGTGGCATTGATTCCCTTATCCTGCAGAGACTCCTCTATTCCCTTCGCCATCTCCCCGGACTGCATATTCTCTATTACAAAGCTTACGTTCTGGTACCTGTCCGGATTGAGATTGATGTCGTCTACCACCTTGGCCGCGGTCTTGGTCCCATTCATGGCGAACTCAGGGGCAAAGAAGTTTACCACATTCATGCCCAGCCAGTTTTGCACAGGGTCCTTTTGCCAGAGCATAACTATGACCTGGGTCTGGTTGAGCTTCTCTTTCTCCGCAGCTGTCGGCTCTATGGCATCGAAGCTCTCCGCATACTCGCTATAGCGCTCAGTATAGTAGCTCTCATTGGCCGGGTCGTACTGCACCAGCCAGTCCTTAACTTCCTCTGCCAGGAGCTTGGCATTGGTTGGTGTATTCCATCCGCGAGAGGGATTAGAGATGGTCTTCCATTTCACTGTTCCGTAGGTATTGGCGCTCATGAAATCATTGACCGCCGGCATGTTGTACCTCAGGTCGTTGCTGTCGTTATAGGCCATAAATATGTCTGCATCCTGGATAAAATCCATATTGAGCTGGATTCTGCTGGGAATGATA
>JAXDAR010000247.1:0-3840 GCA_034679645.1 Methanothrix sp.
GTGGCTGCCAGCCTTTCCGGAGATCAGATGGAGTCCGCTATCGATGAGCACATAGCCTCTGAGGACGATCTCACAGATATCCTGGAGAACTGCCTGGCGAACAGGGATGACGGTACATCGCCCATCCCCCTGGCTGATATCAATTCCTTCAGGGGAAGGACCTTCCGCCTGGAGTTGGAGGGAATTGATCCCAATGATAAAGCCAGTGAGGAGGCCAATGGGATTGTCTTCCCCATGCCTCCCAGCCTTACCATTGAGGTGCCAGCCTTCAATAGCAGCGAGCCCATCAAATACAAGTTCTCTGACTGCAACAAGGCGGACAGGAGCTCTCTGAAAGCTCTTCGGGAGTTCTTCTCCAGGCTGGCCGTCCAGGTAGAGGAGGAGATGAAAGAGGAGAAGAAGATGATGCTCTCCAGCACCCCGGAGTATATCTCCATGTCCACCTTCGTCTTTGAGGACTACTTCCTCCTCCTGGTCAGACAGATGGTCCAGATGGCCCGTGATGCCCTGAGGAACATCAAATACCCTGTGAAAGAGAAAGACTCCATAAATGATATCCTGGAATGGATCGGGGCTAACGGAGGAAATACAGGAGTCGGTGCCCTGACTGCCCGAGAGCTAATGGAGGCGAACAAAGAGCAGAAGCTGAAAAAGGGCATTGACCTGACCCTTGGTCCGGAGCACATCCTGTTCCCTGGTGATACCCTGGCCAGCATAGCTCAGAAAGCCTCTCTGGATATTATGCAGCTAGCTTCATATAATGCCGATAACCAGGATATCCTGCAACCAGGCGAAACCATCACCTTTGCAGATCCAATTGAAGGTACTGCCATAAGTTGCGGGATTAAGTGCGATGATACTCTGGCCTCCTTGACAGAGACCCTGGGACTGACCCTGGGCCAGGTGGTCTCTGTTATAGAAGCAGTTCCCTCTGGTGCCGCCCTCAATCCCACGGCCAAGGTATATCTACCTGCCATCAGCTACCGGGCCTCCTATGGCGATACGCTATCATCCATTGCAGAGTCCTTCTCCCAGAAGCATTTGGGAGAAAAAAGCCGCTCAGTAGACATCTTGCAGAGTCTGGCCGCAAGTAATGCCTGGGTGGAGGGACTCCTTAAACCGGGCAGCATCATCGATATCAACGGCAAGAGCCACACTATCGCCCCGGAGGATAGCCTGCACTCCCTGGCCGAGTTCTTTGGCTACCTGCCTGATCGCTTTGCCATCTTCGTGGATGAGAGCAATGTGAAAGGAGCGGCTCTGAATCCTCTGGCACCCTTAATGCTGCCCAGGATATCCTATACGATTTCTGAAGGCGAATCGCTGGGGAGCATATCCAAGAGCCTCGGAATATCCATCGGGACTCTTGCCCAGAACTCCGATAATCTGAATATCGAGGATATATTCTCTCCTGGAGCTGAAATAAATATCCCCCATCTGAATCAGCTCAAAGTGAATGAGATACTGTCCCATATCCAAAGAGAGGGATCGATAGATCATCTGGCGGGGATGGCATCGAGGTATATGCTACATGGAATACGCCTGCCCTACCAGAGGCTAAGCTGCAAAGCATCTGTGGGCAAGACCTTTGCCGGCATAGTCAGCAGCTATGGTGATGTCTTCAAACTGATGTACCTGATCGGGGCCAATGCCGATCGGCCGGACATCCTTAAAGAAGGAACAGAATTAGCCTTCAAGGATTCATCCGGCAAAGAAATGATTTATGATATAAGACCAGGTGATTCCCTCCGTTCCATCGCTGTTTCCATATCAGAGATTTTGGGAAGCTCTCCAGTGATCTTGGAAGAGCTTGTCAAACTGACAGGCCTGCAAAGTAATGAAGATCTACTGAAACCTGATGCAGATCTGGTGATTCCTCTGATCACCTTCCGGGAGCCGCTCAACGAACGGGCAGGGCTTTATGAACTCACAGGTCAGCAGTTCCCCGCTCCAGACCTGAGCGCCGCGGGCGAGTACTCTTTTATCCTTTACCAGGGAGCAGAGACCTGGATCCCTATTCCGGATGACGGTCTGAAGACTGTAATTAAGAAGGATATAGCCCAGAGTTCAAAGGAAGGATACGATAAAAATGTCGCGGCGGTAGATAATATTCAGCAAGCCATCGTGGAGTGGAACGATCCCATTAAAGCGAAATCTGATTGGTGGTTCAAAAATATCGTCGATCTCGAGAATAACGTCGATCTCCAGAAGCTGGGCGCAGGTGCCGTCTACAAGCTCCAGCCCAAGAAGTTCCCCTTCTCCTCCATGGCCATATGGCAGAGCCCGGAGGATGTGCCCCTATACCTTGGAAAGGACATTAAAGATCCGAGCCCCGCGGGCAGGCTGGCCGAGAAGGGAAAACTGAAAATTTGGAGCCTTCCCGATAGCCTGGCAGAGCTGGCCAAAGGATCGAGTGAGCTTCCCAAAATGTCCCTCTACACCGCCACTTTCAACGAAGCCACGGCCATGAATGAAGAGGAGATGGTGGGGCTCTACAGTTGGGGCACAATCATTGACTTCACAGTAAAGAAGGTTGCTTCAAATCCCGAATACCCGTCTACAGGCCTGACATATGAGATCCTGGGGGCCAATGAGCGTGGCACCGCCCTGTTTGAGAACCTTTTGAGAGTTTTGCATGACTCAGAAGACAGAATAAAAGACATGGCCATCCTTTACAGGACAGGCCAGCCAGGAGGGGGGACTAATTGTCTCCAGTCGGATGGACCTGCGAAGCAGAGCGAGGGCGGAAGTGATGAGAATAAGATATCCACCTTCATCTACCAGGTCAATCTGACCACAGCGACCCGTCCCGCAGAGAACCTGGTCAGGGCAATGGCAACTGTAGAAGCATGTCAGGGCAAGCACTTTGCTGATCTTCAGTACGGCCAGCACCAGGATTATCTCAGGCTTCTCTGGGAGAGCAGCATCACCCGCTCGGGAGGCTACTACCTTTATTATCGCCGAGGGGGGGATAGCACCGGCCTTCCCGATACCATCTTCAACGACAAGGACGAAGCGGTCATCAGCCTTCTGATCATCTATGACTCTGAATCAGTATCCAGCCATATGAACTGCGCTGTCACAGGAGATCATATAGATCAATCCGGATCGGTCATCTTCGCCTCCTGTTCTTCCACCTCCGATTGTGCAGAGAGCAGAGGCCTCAGCGCTCGCATACCTCTCGTCTCTCCGGGTGTCATCCCTCTCGAGGTCAAGCGTGAAGAATCCACAGAATCTGATGAATTGAACGAGGATAGATGCCGACTGAAAAATATGTTCAATATGCTCAGCTATTCCGTGAACGAATCCTCGTTTTTTGAAGGGAGCGATCTTGGCCTGCCCATTGGACCTATTGGATCCGATAATGATAAGGGTGGCGTCTGGGTCTATCACCAGGGATTACCATTCAACAAGCTAGCGAAGAATAAGCCCAAGGCTATCGAAGTCCATAAGAGAGATGCGCAAAAGTTCTCAATAGAAGATCCTTATGCACCCATTAGTCAGTATGTCGATTCCAATATACCTGAGACAATAGATTTGAGTCTGGTCTGGCAGGATATCTTTGGCAACAGAATTGACGAAATACCTGCTCACGTATGCCGGATCCCAATCGGATTCACCGACGCTCTAATGGGACTGAGCCAGTGGCCGGGCATGGCCTGTCATTATGGCATCCAACGGGATCAGGAGAAAAAGTGTAGTTGCTTTAGTATCGAGTTCGACTTCAATACATACGGCTATTTGATTGAGCCGGAAAACAATCTCAGCGGTGAAGATAAAGATGCACTGAAGGACAAAGCCAGGCACGATCTCAATGCCTATGTTCGCATATACCACCAG
>JAXDAR010000248.1:0-5234 GCA_034679645.1 Methanothrix sp.
GAGGATGAGCGTTTAAATTTCAGGCACTTTCTGATTTCGATCCGCTCTAATCCCAAAGGATGAGGTTCAGGCGTCCTTCCTTTTCAGAAGTCCGTTCATCCGCTATGCTTGGCCTCTTTCAATCTCCCAGCACCTTGCTCATCCTCTTCTTCCAGGCAGCCACCTCATCGGCATTGAAGACATCGATCGCTCCTCCCTGGATATCACCCTGAAAGTCTCCCATCCGCTCCTCCATCCAGCCCTCTATCTCCAGGTAGAGGGACTTCAGGGCATCCAAAACCTCTGGATCGGCCTTCCACAGACTCCTCTGCTCCGCCTCCAGCAGTCTTCTGCTCATCTCCTCCATGGCCCAGGGGTTGTTCTCCTGGAAGAACTGGCGGTTCTCCTCGTCCATGATGAACGTCCGGGCGATGTCGTCGAATATCCAGTCGTCCACCTCCTGCGTCGTCGCCTCCCATCCATAGACTCGGCCCACCCGCTTGGAGATGTCCCCTGCTCCCTTGTAGCCGTGCCTTTTCATCCCCTCGATCCACTTGGGGTTGAGAAGCTTGGTTCTGACCACGCGGCGGACCTCATCGCCCAGGGTGCGAACCTCCACCCGATCGGCATCTCTGGTATCGCCATAATAAGCCTGGACATGGTGGCCCGAGACCTCCCGGGCAGCAGCGGTCATGCCTCCCTGGTTCCCGAAGTAGCAGCAGCAGCCGAACAGGTCCTTCTCATCGGTGGTGGTCTTGTTGAAGGTTACATCCACGCTCTTGAGCTGCTTGATCAAACCCTCCTGGGATTCCTCGCCGAAGATGCCCTTGCCATAAGCGTAACCATTCCAATAGATGAACACATCCGAGAGATCCTTATCCTCCTTCCAGGCGCTGGCATAGACTGCCAGGTTCACTCCATTGCCATATGTTCCCGGGCGGCTGGCGAAGATGCGATGATGAGAGCCATGCTCCAGGTCGTGCTTATGCAGAAAGTTCAAATCCGTTGGCTCGTCCAGTGCTGCCACCTCACAGATGGCCTGGTCCATGATCTCAATGCAGCCATAAAAGCAGTCCCTGGTGATGCCCGAGACCCGAACGGTCAGGTCTATCCTGGGCCGGCCCAGCTCTTCCAGAGGGATTACATTATAGCTCTTCAGCTTTCCTCCCTTCCAGATCGGCCGGACGCCTATGAGCTGGAACATCTGGGCCATCTGCTCCCCATCGGCATACATCACGTCCCCAGCCATCCAGAACATCCCCACATTCTCGGGCAGCCGTCCCTGCTCTTTTTCGTACTTCTCCAGCAGACGATCAGCCAGCCTCCCTCCTACCATCCAGGCGGCCTCGGTGGGAACTGCGGAGGGGTCGAGGGAGAAGAAGTTTCTACCTGTGGGCAGGATCTCGATCTTTCCTTTGCTGATCAGACCCGATGGTCCCGGCTCGATGAATCCGGCGGAAAAGCCCCTCAAAAGGCTCTCCATCTCCCTGGACTCCTCGATCCTCCAGCAAAGCTCTTCTACTCGATCCCGCAGTTGATCCAGGGCCACAGAGGCCTCAATTCCCTGAGAAAGCTCCTCGCGTAATTTCGATATGTTTCTGCGGTCCCTGCCAGTCCAGTCGGCCATCAGGGCCCGGACCAGATCTCCTCCCAGCCGGTCCAGCTCCCTCAGATCCTCGATATTGGCCGTGACCTCCCGTCCCAGCAGGAGGGCGGCTGCCTTTCTCACCTCGGCACGGAGAATGGCCCGGATCATCTCTTCCCTTCTCTTGCCAGCGGGCAGCTCACCGAATATGTGCATGCCATCGGGGATCTGGGTGTTGTAGAGCTGGGAGATCCTGTCGTGCGCCCGCTCCAGGATCTCTTCGAAGCATGCCCCAGTGGTAAGCCTCTTCAGATCGATCTCCCCTGCCAGATTGCTCTTCTCTAGCAGATTGAGGATGATATGCTCGAGGGCATGGGCTCTTGCACCATCCGCGAGGATCGCCCGCCTGTACTCGGAGATCCTGTCCTCCAGCTCTTTTAGCTCACCGTACAGGTCGGAATCGGTCATCACCACCTGCATGTGGTCGATTAAAGTGGCGTAGCTCCTTCTCTTGGCGATGGTTCCCTCCGGGGGATTGTCGGAGTTGTAGATGTAAAGGTGGGGCATATCGCCGATCGCGATATCAGGATAGCAGTCGGCGGAGAGGCCCACCGACTTTCCGGGCAGGAACTCCAGATTGCCATGGGTTCCCACATGCACAATCAGGTCAGCGCCAAAGCAGCTCTCAATATATCGGTAGGTGGCCAGATACTGATGGGTGGGCGGCACCTGGGGATCGTGCAGAATCTTGCAGACCTGGCCGTCGCAACGAGATCCGGCGCAGCCCCTCTTGGGCTGGGTGCAGACCAGGGCATTTCCGTATTCCACCCCAGTGATCACGATCTTCCCCTGGTAGAGCATGGCGGCGGGAACGCCGTCTATCTCCTCCCCCGGCGGCCTTCCCCAGGCATTGATCATCTGATTCCGGATGGCAGGGGATAGCAGGTCGAACCATTGCTGGTATTCCTCTTCGCTTATGAGGGCAAGGGCTCCTCCTCGCTTGACGATCTCCTCGACCGGGGTCCAGCGAAACTCCGATATCGCCTTTCTGGCCATGATGGTCTCTATCAGCTCCTTTCCCGTATTGGGAGGGCTGTGCAGGGAGTAGCCGGCCCCGGCCATCTGATCCATGATGCGAGCGACGCTTTCCAGGGTATCGATATGAGCCCCGCCGCCAACAGATGCCTCCACTGAGGCGCAGGGATTGTTGTGCAGGATGAAAGCCACTCGACGCTCGGATGGAGGCTTGTTCTTAAGGGCGACCCACCGGGAAACCCTTCTACGAAGTTTTGCCATCCTCTCTGGGATAGGCACATGCTTCTCTATCAGTCCCTCCTCAATCTCCGAGCGGCTCGTCGCTCCTACCATAAGGGGCTCTATCACCCCCTCGAACTCCGGCATGGCCACCGACCAGCCCACCTCGCTGCTGGACAGGCCGTTCACATCCTCTCTCCATTCCTCCTCCGTCTTGTGATAGACAACAGCAGGATGGAAGATGGGGACATCCAGAGCTCTCAGGGTCTGGAGGGCCTCATCGGAATCTTTTGATCGGAAGATGGGTTGCAGGTTGACTATGGCCTGGACCCTTCCCGAGAAGAACCTCTTTGCCACCTCTACGCTCGACCATGCTCCTAAATCTGAGTCTCCCATGCCGAAGCAGAATGCTGGAAGCACATTGAACTCCTCCTCCAGCTCCAGTATGGCAGCATTGACCACCGCCAGGTCCTCATTGGCCCAGGAGGTGCGGGAGAATATCAGCCCCACCCAGGGACGGTTTTTGCCTTGATACCATTTCAGGTACTCATCAAGGGTTTCGAAGGCCGTTCCGGCCTGGGGATGATAGAGCCCCTGCCAGAGGATCTCCTGGGGAGGTTCGATCTGGAAGTCCGTTCCCAGGGCCTGGTTGCAGGCATACGCGATCATATTCTTGAAGTTCTTCCTCCCGCCGAACAGGGCATAGCGGTTGACAGTGAAGGTGACATCAATGGGAACATTGGCTGCTGCCCAGAGGGATGGGTCCCGGCCAAAGGAGATCACTGGCGTGCTGGGGCCAAAGGTGGGGATGATCTCATCCCAGCAGGGATCGTTCGATGGGTGGATCAGGATCATCTGGGCGCTCTTCAGGGATTTCAGGCACCTTTCCATCTGTACGGTATCGTCAAGCTGGGTGTAGGACCAGGCCTCCAGGTCTATGGAGATCTCTCTGGCCCCTTGCAGCAGGAGGGGGAGCTCACTGCTCCAGGTTATCGAGACTAGCTTCATCTATTTTATAATCCTCTAGTGTGACATTATCTTTTTTCTTGCATCAAGTTAATGACTACTTCGGATCGGATGATATGATCCAAAGGTATGGCCTGGCTGGATATATCCGCCGGGCGGAGAGTTGGAATGGAAGCAGGCAGGAGCGCAGAAAAAAAAACGCCGTAGGAACGCTCCTCCTGCCGATTCACCCTATTGAGCTGCTTCTGCTATCAGCTCTCAAGCTCCGGATAGACCATCGTCCTTTCCTCTGGATACTCCAGCCCCAGCCGTTCCAGATACTCTCGGTAAACCTCCACTGGGTCCAGGTCCACCTCGGGGTGTAGCAACTTCGCCAGATAGGTTACTCCCACCACCTGATCCAGGCCGTTGAGCACATCCCAGTCCATGATGTATACTTTATCACCCTTCACTGCGGAGATTCCGCTGGCTCCTGACCGGGCGAGAATCTCATTCATCGTCGACTCCAGCTTTATAGTATCCTGCGATGGCTCCCCCTCCCAGCCGATCTGGGTCTGGCCGGATGATTGGGTCTGCCTCTTTATTATCACCTCTGGATTCTCGCTGACCACCCACTCCCAGTCCACCTTGGGATAGGCCTCGCCCAGGCTGCCGGCGACATTATATCCTCTGGCTACAGACAAGACCTGATCGAATCCGGATCCCGAACCCAGGGTGGAGAGATCAGCGGTTGAACTCCACTCCACATATACCTTGGGCATATTCAGGCCTTCCACCGCATCCCTGGCAGAATTGATCTTGTCATTATACCAACTGATGTACTCGGAAGCCTGCTCCTCCTTGCCCAGGATCTGGCCCAGGATCTCAACCTCTCGGGTAATGTTCTCCGGCTTGGTGAACTCCAGGGCCACTGCCTTGATGTTATCGAAGGGCTCCAGTCCCTTCTCCAGGCCGTAAATTCCGTAGCTCTTGTCGGGATAGCTGTAGCCAATGACCACGATATCAGGCACAATGCTATCCTTTCCATCACTGGCGATCGCCCCGATCATCTCATAGTCCAGAGCATTCCATTTCCCCACGCTCTGCTTTCCCTTGAGATCGGGGAAGTAGTAGCCCTTATTCTTCACGGTATCTGAGACGCCGACCACCTTGTCCGCCGCTCCCAGCATCACCACTGCCTCGGCAGCATCCGAGCTGGTGACGATCACCCTCTCGACTGGCTGGGTGAAGGTGACATCTCTTCCCGCAGAGTCGGTGATGGTCAGGGGATATTCAACCGCCAATGCCGGTGCAAGCAGCAGCAATGCCATCAGAGCAAGGGCCACAGGTGCAGAAAACAGTTGTATTTTCATATCAATTCCTCACATAAACTGTAGTTATTAAGACTTGGCTTAGTATAAATCTCTTTTGTTAATAATTTCCATCAATCAGTTACGAAAAAAAAGCAATC
>JAXDAR010000249.1:0-5523 GCA_034679645.1 Methanothrix sp.
TCCGTTGCTGACGGAAACCGGCTGAGGCATGTGGGCAATCTGGTGGGACATTTCAGTCGCGACAATGAGATAGTCCTCGTTACCTCTGCCCTTCAAGGGGTAACCGATGAGCTTTTAGCCTGTGCCAGAAAGGCAGCCAGCGAAGGCGATGTCTCAGATGTGATGGACTTCATGGAGAGGCTGACAGAGAGACACAACCAGGCGATAGCAGATGCGATCCGGGATCCGAAGATTGCCAAAGAGGTCCAGGACATTATATCTGAAAAGCTCTCTCTCCTGGAGAAGGCTTACATCGGCATCTGCTATCTGGGTGAGCTGACGGCACGCTCTCTCGACTATATATCCGGCTACGGAGAGCAGCTGGCCGCACCCATTCTGGCCGGGGTGCTCAGGGACATGGGCATCCCTTCGCAGCATTATACCGGAAATGAGGCGGGAATCATAACCGACAGCAATTACGGGGACGCGAGACCCCTGGAGAAGACCTACAGTCTGATCCCTCAGAAGCTGCTGCCACTGAAGGGAGTGCCTGTGGTCACCGGATTTATCGCCCAGGACGAGAAAGGGACGGTCACCACCCTGGGCCGGGGAGGCTCCGACCTCTCCGCCTCCCTGATCGGCGCGGCGATAAGTGCAGATGAGATCTGGTTCTGGAAGGAGACCTCCGGCATCATGACCACCGATCCCAAGATAGTCCCCGAGGCCAAGACCATTCCCGCCATCTCCTACCGGGAGGCGATGGAGCTGTCCTATTTCGGAGCCAAGGTCCTCCATCCCAGAGCCATTGAGCCTGCTATCAGGAAGGGAGTTCCAGTGAGGGTCAAGTGCACCTTCGATCCCGACGCACCAGGAACCCAGATCGTCAGAGATGATATTCCCAAAGAGGATGTGATCAAGGCGGTCACACTGCACAGGAATGTGGAGCTTCTGAATATATCCGGCGCGGGGATGATTGGAACTTTAGGCGTCGCCGCCCGCGCTTTTACTGCCCTGGCCAAAGCGGGGATCAACATAGTGATGATCAGCCAGGGCTCCTCTGAGGCCAATATATCCATGGTGATAGAGGAGGGGCAGGCTGATCGGGCGGATGAGGCGTTGCGCAATGAGTTTCCCAGAGACGTGGTCAAGGAGATCTCCCATGACCATGATATCTGCGCCGTGGCGGTGACCGGCTCGGGAATGGCGGGCACTCCCGGGGTCGCGGCCCGGGTCTTCAAGGCCATGGGCCAGGCAAAGATCAATGTGGTCATGATCAGCCAGGCATCAGGTCAGCATAACATCTCCTTTGTAGTATCATCGGCGGACGGAGAAAGAGCAGTCCGGGAGCTTCATCGCGAGTTTGGATTGGGTGGTGAAGCATGAAAAAGCTCACCTATGCCGGGGCAGGAGTGGACATCAATCTGGAGAACAGATCGATCGATGCCATGAAGTCCGTTCTCACCACCAGGAGGAAGGGATTCGGTGCTCCGCTGACCGATATCGGCCACTATGCGGGCCTCTTGGATATGGGAAGCTTCGCCCTGGCCATGACCACAGACGGAGTGGGCTCGAAGGTCCTGATCGCCAATGCCATCTCCAAGTGGGATACAGTGGGAATCGACTGCATCGCCATGAATGTGAATGACCTGTATGCCATCGGAGCCGAGCCCATCGCTTTTGTCGATTATCTGGCAGTGGAGAAGGTCGATCCGGAAAGGGCAGAGCAGATCGCCATCGGCCTCGCCCGTGGTGCGGAGCTTTCCAATATGACCATCGTGGGAGGAGAGACCGCCTCCCTGCCGGAGATCATCCGGGGATTCGACCTGGCAGGGACAGCTATCGGCATCGTGGACAAGGATGAGGTGATCACCGGGGAGAGGATCAAGAAGGGAGATGTGCTGGTGGGGGTTCCCAGCAGCGGCCTGCATAGCAACGGCTACACCCTGGCCAGGGCGATTGTGGCCCAGTCCGGATACAGCTACACCGATCGCATGCCCGGAGGGGAAAATAGCATCGGAGAAGAGCTCTTGGTGCCCACCAGGATATATCATGAGATCGTAGAGCTGGTGAGAAGGTGCGATGTGCACGGTCTCGCCCACATCACCGGCTCGGGACTTCTCAAGCTGCGCCGGATCAGCGATCTGGGATTCGAGATCACCGATCCACTTCCGCCCCAGCCAGTCTTCCATTTCCTGCAGGAAGAGGGCGGGGTAGAGGACGGAGAGATGTACCGGACATTCAACATGGGAATGGGCTTTATGGTGGTGCTGGAAGAGGAGGAGGCGCGCGAAGCCTGCCGGATTATGGGGCCGGGCTCTCGCATCATCGGATCGGTGGCAGAAGAGGGATTGAAAGCAGGCCATCTGACCTTTTAGGCCTGCCCATTCGTTTCTTTTTTATCCAGTTTATTTTATCGCTTCTCGCCGAACATCTCTTCCAGCTGCTCTTTTATCTTCCTGATGGACTGGACCGCCGGGCAGTCGACATCTATGGGAGGCTTGCCTGCCAGGTCCGCCTCCACCAGACAGCGGTCGAAGGGTATGGTTCCCAGGACGGGAATTCCCATGGCGGAGAGCTTGTCTGCCACCGGGCCGGGGTCATCTGCCTTGTTTATCACTGCAAAGTACCGGGAGATGCCTATCTCTTTGCCCAGCTGCATTATCCTCTCCACAGTCTCAATCGACCTCATCCCCGGCTCCACCACGGCGATCATGGCGTCGACGCCCCTGGCAGTGGCCCGGCCCAGATGCTCTATGCCCGCCTCCATATCCAGGATCACTAGGTCCTTCTCCCTGACTATCACATGCCGGATCAGCGCCTTGACGAAGGCATTGGCAGGACACATGCAGCCCGAGCCGCCGGAGTCGATGGTGCCCATAACCACCAGCTTGACGTTATCCGGCCCGGTGCAGCCGCACATGGATACCACATCATCGACCTTGGGGTTCATCTTGAACATCCCTCCGGGCATGCCCGCTCGCTCCTCGACCAGGTCCTTGTGCTCGGTGACCGGCTTGGGCAGATCGGGGATGCCCAGGGCCGAGCCCAGGTTCATGCTCGGATCGGCGTCAACTGCCAGGACATTGTATCCGTCGCGCGCAAAGAGACGAGCCAGGGTTCCGGCGAGGGTGGTCTTGCCCACACCTCCTTTTCCTGAGATGGCGATTTTCATTTCTCTAACCTCTGCAATTGCTAGCCCAGTGGACGGTCAAGCCATAGAAATTTTGCGGCCTGGGATTAAGATGCAAGTTTATATTGATTATGGATGATAAGTATAAAGCAGGCATAGTCCGGATTTAGTTTTTAATTTTTCCGAAAGCCGCGGGGGAGAAGGCATGATCGAGCATATCAGAAAGCGGGATGGCCGGGTGGTGAAGTTCCAGACCAGCAAGATCGCTTGGGCCATAGCCAGGGCCTTTCAAGCCGTGGGCAGGGAGGAGGAGGATGCCCCGCTCAGGCTGGCAGAAAGGGTGGCAGGAGAGGCGGAGGAGCGATTCGCCTCCTCCATTCCCGGTGTAGAGGATATCCAGGACGGGGTGGAAAGAGCGCTCATATCCGCCGGATACGCCGATGTGGCCAAGGCCTATATCCTCTATCGCCAGAGAAGAGCAGAGATCAGAGAGGCTAAAAGCTATCTGGGTGTGGCAGACGATCTGAAGCTCTCGGTCAATGCCGCAGAGATTTTAAAGAAGAGGTACCTCCGCAGAGACGAGCGGGGGCTGGTGGTGGAGACACCGGGTGAGATGTTCGCCCGCGTGGCCAGGCACGTATCACAGGCGGAAGGGCGCTACGGCGGGGATAGCGACCAGTATCAGTCCCTTTTTTTCCAGATGATGAAGAGCCTGGATTTTCTGCCCAACTCCCCTACCCTGATGAACGCCGGGCTGGAACTGGGCCAGCTCTCAGCCTGTTTTGTCCTGCCGGTAGATGACTCCCTGCCGGGGATATTCGAGGCCCTGAAGAGCATGGCCCTCATTCACCAGAGTGGAGGGGGCACAGGATTCTCCTTCTCTCGATTGCGGCCAAAGGATGACGTCGTCCGGGCCACAGGAGGAGTGGCCAGCGGCCCGGTCTCATTCATGCGCATCTTCGACACCGCAACCGATGTGATCAAACAGGGCGGACGCCGCCGGGGGGCGAATATGGGGATCCTCCGGGTTGATCATCCCGATATCATGGAGTTCATCGGGGCCAAAGAGCAGCCGGGATTTCTGGAGAACTTCAACCTCTCTGTGGCGGCCACTGACGAGTTTATGGAGAAGGCGGGCAGGGATGAAAAGATCGATCTCATTAATCCCCGCACCGGCCTGGCAGCGGGCCAGCTGGAGGCAAAGGAGCTTTTGGGACTTGTCGCCTCCTCCGCCTGGAGGGGAGGCGATCCAGGGATGATCTTCATCGATCGCATCAATGCCGCCCATCCTCTACCCGGAGAGATCGAGGCCACCAATCCCTGCGGGGAGCAGCCCCTCTTGCCCTACGAGTCCTGCAACCTGGGCTCAATCAATCTCTCCCGGCTGGTGAGAAAGGGGGAGCTGGACTGGGATCACCTGGCCGAGCTGGTCAGCCTGGGGGTGAGGTTTCTGGATGATGTAATCGAGATGAACCGCTTCCCTCTGCAAGAGATCGAGAAGGCGACCCTCTCCAGCCGCAAGATCGGCCTGGGGGTGATGGGATTTGCCGATATGCTCATCGGGATGGGCATCTCCTATGCCTCGCCCGATGCAGTGAGACTGGCAGAGAAGGTGATGGGCTTCATCACTGAGCATGCGCGCGAAAAGTCCGCCCGCCTGGGAGAGGAGAGGGGATCATTCCCCTTATTTGAAGAGTCGCGGCTGCGGGGGTGGAGCGCCATGAGGAATGCCACTATGACCACCATTGCCCCCACCGGCACCATCAGCATCATCGCCGGGACGAGCAGCGGCATTGAGCCCCTCTTTGCCCTGGCCTTCGTCCGCCGGGTGCTGGAGGGAGCGCAGCTACTGGAGGTCTCAGCACTCTTCGAGAAGATGGCGGAGGAAAGGGGGATCTATACCCCCGAGCTGAGGGCAGCCCTCGCCCAGAAGGGAAGCGCGCAGGACATACCGGGAGTGCCCCAGGATCTAAAGGAGCTGTTCCTCACTGCTCTGGACATCTCTCCCCAGCAGCACGTGCGCATTCAGGCTGCCTTCCAAAAATATACCGACAACGCCGTCTCCAAGACAGTGAACCTGCCGGCGGAGGCGACGATAAGCGATGTGCTCGGAGTCTACCATCTGGCCTATGAGATGGGATGCAAGGGGGTGACCGTCTTCAGATATGGCAGCCGCAGCCAGGTGCTCTATCTGGGAAATGGGGAGACCGTGCCCGGCTGCAAGTACTGCGGGTGAAGCCGCAGTATGATATGTCGCATACTACTTTCAAAGATGGTTTAACATTAGCATTCTTATTTATTTCTCCTGAAAGATCCTCTTCCCCTTTTCTGAGTATCCGATAACACCGAGCTGTTTGAAGAAATCCAGCTCGTCATCGACTTCCCATCCTTCTGCAAGCTTGCCGCCAGCAATA
>JAXDAR010000250.1:0-26019 GCA_034679645.1 Methanothrix sp.
TGTTGAGAAGGGTGGTCTTTCCTCCGCCGCTGTTGCCTATGAATGAGGTTATATCCCCCTTGTTTATGTCGAAATTGAGGTTCTCCATGCGGAGGACGTCAAGAACCTCTCCCGTACAGACCTGGCAGCTCCTCTTGGACAGCTCTCTCACCTTGATCAATGGCCCCAGATTCCTTTTTGGAGCCAGGGGCTCGAGCTTTCCGACCCCTGCCAGGAACCTGTCCAGGATCTCCCCTGGCCTTCCATCAGCTATGATCTCCCCCTCCTCCAGCCAGATCAGTCTGTCCGCCAGATATTCATGGATCTCAGGCAGATGGGAGACTACGACAATGGTCAGGCCTAGCTTGTCCCGAACATTCTTGATGGCATCCAAAACCTCCTGTTTTGTCGCCGGGCAGGCCATGGTGGCCGGCTCGTCCAGCAATAGCACCTTCGGCTTTTTGGCCAACTGTCTGGCGATCACCAGCCTCTGCTTCTCTCCCCCGCTGAGGATGGTTGCCAGGTGGTTGGCCTTCTTCTCCAGGCCCACCAGGCTGAGGTAGAAAAGCCCCTCTTTGTACATCTCATTGTAATCAACATTCTCGGGTATGGGCAGAACCTCATAGCCCGTCTTACGTGAATGGACTCTGCGAACCACGTTCTTCAGGGCGGACTCCGTCCAGAGAGCGAAATCTCTCTGCAGGTGGATGGCTGTGGCCGCCATCTGCTCCCTTATCTCCAACTCGCTGGAAGCCGGGGTGATGGTAATCCCATCCAGTATGATCTTGCCGGAATCAAAGCTCTCCATGCCTCGCAGGATCTTCATCAGGGTGCTCTTACCGCCGCCGCTCTTGCCTACTATTCCCAAAATCTCGCCCGGCTGGGCGGTGAAGCTTATGTTCTTCAGGGCCTGGATATCTCTGTCCTTTAACCTGTAAGTCTTGGAAAGATTCTCTATCTGGAGCAAAATAACAACCTCCTAACGTACCTTGGTTCCCGTTTCCACCGCTTCTCTGGGCCTGAGAAGCACAGCTTTGCCTGCTACATCCGCTGCTAAGAGCATGGCCTGCGACTCTATTCCGAAGAGCTTGGCCGGCTTCAAATTAACCAGAACCACCACCTGTGTCCCCACCAGATCGTCCAGCGAATAAGACTGAGCGATCCCTGCCACCACCTGGCGCACCTCTCCTCCCACATCAACAGCGAGCTTAAGAAGCTTGTCTGAGCCTTTGATGGCCTCTGCCGTCTTGATCTCCCCAATTCTAATATCCAGAGACTGGAAGTCCTCAAAGGAGATCTCCTCCTTCTTCTTCTCGACCTTTTTCTTCCCCTTGGATTCCGCCTCTTTCATCCTCTCTTTGAAGATGCTCTCCAGATCCCGGACGAATTTCTCTTCCAGGCGGTTGAAAAGGATCTCAGGAGTGCCCAGTCTCTGACCTGAAGGCAGGGGCTCAAGAGCATCTTTAAAGGACATCTCCCTCACCTCTCCCGGCATGCCCAACTGCTTCCAGGCTTCCTGCATCTTCGCCGGCATGAACGGCTCCATCAGAATGACCAGCGCTTTAGCGATCTGCAGGCAGCTCTTCAGGACCGAGCCAGCATCCTCTTTATTGCTTCGCACCAGCTTCCAGGGCTCGTGGCTCTGGAAGTAGGTGTTCCCGTAATCGGCCAGAGCCATCACGCTGTCTGCCGCCTTTTTGAACTCGTACTCCTCCAGGGCGGATATGACCTCAGCAATGCTCTCTTCGATCCGGGCTAAAACATCAGCATCTATATTGCCCTCGGGCACCTTTCCCTCGAAGTTCTTCACGCTGAAGGTGAGGGCGCGGTTGAGGAAGTTGCCGAAGGCTCCCACCAGCTCGGAGTTGACCTTATCGGCAAATATGTTCCAGGCAAAGTTGACCTCCTTGTTGTGGGCGGTATAGCTGGCCAGATAATAGCGGAGAAGGTCGGGATGCAGTCCTCGATCCAGGTAGTCGTCCTTCACCCAGATGACATTGCCCCGCGATTTGGAGAACTTCTTGTCATCGATCTTCAGCATGCCGCTGGCCACAACCGCCGAGGGCAGAGTGTATCCTGCCCCCTTGAGCATCGCCGGCCAGAAGATGCAGTGATGGTAGACGAGATCGCCACCGATGAAGTGAATGATCCGGGAGGGTTTTTTCCAGTAGTCCTCCCAGTCCCGGCCAGACCGGGCGCACCACTCCTCAGTGAAGGCGATATAGCCGATGGGAGCGTCCACCCAGACGTAGACCACCAGGTCGTCGCTTCCAGGGAATCGGACTCCCCAGGCCATGTTGCGGGTTATACACCAGTCTTTTAGCTCTGAGCGGACCCATTCCGCAGCATAGTTTCTGGCCGAGGCGGTCCCTCCCAGGGTCTGCAGGTAATCGAGCAAAAAGTCTCGAAATCCGGAGAGGCGGAAGAAGTAATGAGTCTGTTTGCGGTACTCTGCCCGGCCTGCACAGACCTTGCAGACGGCATTCTTGATCTCCCCCGGTTCCAGGTGACGGCCGCAGCCCATATCGCACTCGTCTCCCCGGGCGGGCTTGCCGCAGTAGGGGCACTCCCCTTCCACATATCTATCCGGCAGGAAGCGCTCGCATTTGGGGCAGTAGGCCAGATCGATCTCCTTTGGATAGACGTAGCCGTTCTCCATCAGGGCTTCTACCATCTCTTTGGTGCGGTTGTGACAGGCGGGATCGTCGGTATCGCCAAAAAAGTCGAAATCGACCTCCATACCCCGGAATATCTCATCAAAATGCTGATGATACCTGGTGGCCAGGGCCTTGGGAGTCAACCCTTGAGCCTCGGCATTGACCACGATTGGAGTTCCGTGGGCATCCGAGCCGCAGACAAAGAGGACCTCTTTGCCCATCTTTCTCAATCCCCGGACGAAGATGTCCGCTGGTACATAGGTCCTTAAGTGGCCAAGGTGACAGGGCCCGTTGGCGTAAGGGAGGCCGCAGGTTACAAGGATAGGCATTGACAAATGAGAACACCGCCGCTGGATATGATGGAACAGGGAGATATAGGTTTCCCAATAGGCCTGCAGGCTACGGTCCATGATATGAGGCGAAGGGTCTTTGCAGAGTCCCGGATATAGAGTCCTGGATAAAATGTATATAACGGGATGATAAAATGAAAACAATGGCAAAATGCAGATAAAGGCATGAAGCATAAAGTCAGCCATACTACGAGAGATGATGGCAAAAGTGGGGATATTCGATGAATAAGATGTGTATAATTATTCCGGTCTTCTTACTGGCTCTGGTCATGGGCACGGCAGGGGCCTACCCTCTGCAGGCCAGCGATGGAAATGCTACAGTAGTCCTGTTTGGGTCGATCA
Source organism: Methanothrix sp. (assembly GCA_034679645.1). Taxonomy (GTDB): domain Archaea; phylum Halobacteriota; class Methanosarcinia; order Methanotrichales; family Methanotrichaceae; genus Methanothrix. The sequence goes on from JAXDAR010000250.1 coordinate 3,329, forward strand.
GGATGCCTCTCGAATTGAGCGATGGTCAAGTAAACGAGACCCATGAGATCCTGAAGGTGGATACCGGGCTTGTGAACGGCTCAAATGTCACTTATCAAATCGTGGAGCAGTATGGTGCTGTTTACGATCCAGTGATGTACAAGCCCCTGAATGAGGGGAGGCAACTGGTCTACTTCGTGGTGCCAAAGGACAGCCTGTTCAAGATGATAACGGCAACACCAGTGGGAGGAAAGCCGATCAATATCAACTGGTGGGCCACGCCCAAGGCGGGCAATCAGGATTTGCTGATAAGATACTATGGGATCACAGACTGGCTGATCAATCCCGATGAGCAGGGAATAGTGGTTCAGGTCCGCGGCCAGAACAATGGTAGCCGGGATGTGGTATTCAGTCCGGAGTACTTCACCCTTATCGATCAGTGGGGCTGGGCATACAGCGCAACGGCTGGATTTGATACCGAGACCATAGCTCCTGAAGGGGCAAGCAAGGATAGAGTGCTGGTGGGCTTCAGCGGCATATCTTTGCAGAGCAGGCCAGCGGCGCTGGTGTATGATATCAATGGCAAGAGTCCCATTGCCATCAACTTCGAAAACGATTACCTGCCGCTCACAGATGAACAGGTCTATGGGGAAGGAGGAGCAGATAACGCGAGCATATCTCAGCCTGCTGGACAAGCGGTCCAGGCGCTGCCTGGGATAGCTGCAGCGACAAACGTGTCCGACCAGAATGCAGTAGCTGCAGCCCCTGCCAATAATACCACCGCTCAGAACGCCACTGTGGCCTCTAAAGTAAATTCCAGCGTCAGCGACAGCAAGGCGAGGCTCGCTGCCATGAGAGAGAGGCTCAAACAGCAGACCAAGAACGATACATCAGCAGCAAATGACTCGGCCAGGAGCACACCGCCCGGAGTTACTCCAGGTACAGAAGATATTATGTAAATGGTTTAGAAGTGAGGTCCGGGGAAGCAGGGCGGAAAAGGAGACTCGAAAAGATGGATTTGAGGATAAAGGGGAATAGATGGTCTTCACTGCAGCTCATTACCTTCCCTCAGCAGTCTCCGCCCTGTTAGTCATTTTTCTTGCCGCCAGGGTCCGCCCTCATAGGGGCCTTGCCCTGGCCATGGCTCTGTTCGCCCTCCTCGGTCTGGCGGGCTATCTCTCCGCGGGCGAGATTCGATTTTATCCGATGGATTTTCATGTTCTTCACTCCTGGCTGGGCATGGCCGCGCTCCTCCTCAGCCTGGCGATCTTCCTGGATGGCATGCTCATCCATTCTCTACCAGGGAGAATTCATTGCAGGATTGGATACCTGGCGGCAATCTCTGCAGCGCTCGCCCTACTGAGCGGAGCGTATCTGCTCTCGGGAATGATCTATTCAGGGCAGGAGATATCACCGGTCGAGACCCCTCTCCCGGCATCAGATCAGGACGCGCCAGTCCTTCAGGAGAGCGTCTCTGCCATCATGCCGGAGGTGGAGGCGCGGGAGTATCAGGGGAGAAGACTGACACCTGTAGAGGAGCAGGGAAATAACGCCATAGAGGGTTCGCAATATATCAACAGGAGCGACTATCGGCTTCTCGTCACCGGCCTGGTGGAAAGAGAGGTGAGCCCAAGCTATAAAGAGCTGCTCGCCCTTCCCGCCTACGCCGAAGCGGCTTATATGCCCTGCGTGGAGGGATGGGGATTTGATGCCAAATGGACCGGATTCCGGGTGGAGGATCTGCTGAACCTTTCCGGCCTGAAGTCAGGTGCAACCTATGTCGTATTCCATTCCCAGGATGGCTACTCCACGGGGCTTGATCTTGACTATCTCCGGGATAATGATATCCTCCTCGCCTACGGCATTAATGACCTGACCCTGCCTCCAGAGAGGGGATTTCCCCTCCAGCTGGTGGCCAGGAGTCGTTACGGCTACAAATGGGGCAAATGGATAACCAGAATCGAGGTGGTGGATAGAGAGCAAAGGGGCTTCTGGGAGTCGAGAGGTTACAGCAATAGCGCTAAAGTAGGTGAGTTTCCCTTTGGCTGAAAAGGGAGGAGACTCTCTCGCTCGCACTCACGTGCCCGCTATGCTCTGGAGCTGCTCAAGCCTCTTTTTCACTGCTTCTGCGTGGCCGTCCACCATAACCTTTCTCCAGATGTAGGCTACCCTTTCCTCCGGATCGATGATAAAGGTGGACCTGATGACACCGTAGCTCTCTTTTCCGTACATCTTCTTCAGAGCCCAAGCTCCATAAGCCTCTGTCACCCTGTGCTCCGGATCGCTCAGGAGCACGACCTCCAGATTGTGCTTGGCGGCAAACTTCTCGTGGCTGGCGGGGCTGTCCCTGCTGATGCCCACCACCTGCGCACCAAGATTTTGAAACTCGGGCAGGTGGGCGGTGAAGTCTTTCGCCTCCCGGGTGCAGCCGCTGGTGTTGTCTTTGGGATAGAAGTATAAGACCAGCCATCCCTTCTCTCTGTCTTTTAAGCAGAACTCCTCCCCCGCTGCCGTCGGCAGGCAGAAATCCGGGGCATTATCTCCAACCTCAACCATATCAAGCGCCCTCCACCAGGATTTTCTAATGGCTGGGCTTTTTGGGTGATATAGATAAAAGGCTATGCATTGGAAAAAAATGAAAAATTAAAAAAATTTGGCTGAGCTATTTCAGCGTTCTATCAAAGAAGCTCGTCATCTGCCAGAAGGCGTCCCGTGCCGGGAAGCTCTGGGAGAGCTGGGCGTCATCGATCATGAAGCCGTGAGGTTCTCCCTGATAGACCTTCAGCTCGAAGTATTTTCCCGTAGCATTCAGCTCGGTGGCGTACTGGTAAATCTCGGAGACCTTGCTGTACTGATCATAGGTTCCATGAATGATCAGCATGGGATCATCCAGACCAGAGACGAAGTCCACCGGCCGGGACTGATTATCCGCCCCCCCGTAGGGGAAACCATACCATGCAACACCGGAGCTGAAGGACTGGTTCATCTGCGGCAAGAGGAGCATGGTATACCTTCCGCCAATGCAAAATCCGGTCAGCCCGAGACGATCTCCTTGTACGTCCTCCCTGCTTTTGAGGTAGTCGACCGAATCGCTGAACAGCTCAGCCACCACTGCATCGCTGGGAGTACGGTTGAAGGTCTGCCACTGGGGAGCGATGACCACGTAGCCCTGCAGAGCAAGCTGGTCGGCCATTGAGATGTAGCCGGGCTCAAGACCGTTTAAGGAATGAATCATCACCACACCTGGCCACTTGCCCTCTCCTGCAGGCGTGGCAAGATAGGCGGGATAGGTCATGCCTCCGCTGGTTATGTTCACCGTCTCATTGTTCACCTGGTCAGCAGCCGGGACAGCTGGCGGCTGAACTGGTGACTGGTCACTGTCCTCTTCCATCTGGGCGCAGCCAGAGATCGCCACCCCGGCGATCATCATCCAAATAAAAATCATCTTTTTCATTTACAGCATCTCCTGCATGCAATTTTTAGCACAGATACAAATGCAATCTCAGAAAGCGATGAGATCTAAACTGCTTCGATTCTATGGATTTGCGTATCTAAGTACTAATGATACACCTTAACCGATAAATACTTTGCCCGCTCGATAAATATTAAATATAAATAAATATTATCGAAAAATTAAAATCCAGTCCCATCGTCGTCGATAAGTTTTCATCGCTATTTACAATGATTAAATAAGTATATCAATCATGAGGTCCTATTATATTTTATGAAGCCAATTTATGCCGGTTTGGCAATTCTCTTTGTATTGACATTCTCTGCTCAATGCCAGAATTCTACTGTAGACCTTATTGCTGAAGGAAATGAACTCATCAAACAGGGAAAGTACAATGAGGCGGTTGCAGCTATTGATGAAGCGATCGGCATCAATCCTCAAGATTCCCTGGCCTGGAGCTTAAAATGCTATGCTTTTGATAGCATGGGCAGATCCGATGAGGCGATGCCCCTCTGTGACAGGGCAATAGAGCTTGACGCGAATAGCAGTTATGCCTGGTGCTTCAGGGGTTTTGCTCTCGTGAATCTGAGCAGATACGAAGAAGCCGAAATGTCCTTTAACCGCTCTCTTGAGATCGATCCGAAAAACAGCCTGGCCATGTCCGGAAAGGGCCTCGCTCTGTTATACCAGGGCAAGATGCTTGAAGCACTGGATATTCAATACAGCATTTGGACAATGATCTTTCCAGACAATGCTGGATTCTGGGCAGATAGAGCGGAGTTTCTCTCCATCACCGGGAGAGAGGAGGAGAGCATTGCAGCCTATGATGAGGCCATCCGTCTGGATCCCAGCCTCGCCCGAGCCTGGAATGGCAAAGGAGTGGCTCTGGACAAGCTCGGCAGGTTCGAAGAGGGCATCCAGGCCTATGATAGGGCAATAGCCATCAACTCCAGCTATGCTGAAGCCTGGGCGAATAAGGGTGTAGCCCTGGCATATCTGGGACGGCATCAGGAGGCGCTCGGATACTATGATCAGGCCATCAAACTGGATCCCAACAATGCCCTGGCCTGGCACAATAAAGGCAACGCCCTCTACCAGCTGGGCGAGAATGAAGAGGCGATTCTCTCTTACGAGAAGGCCATAAATCTTGATCCCGGCTATGCGGAGGCCTGGAGCGGCAAGGCTGCAGTCCTGCTCGCTCAGGGAAGGTTCGATGATGCCCTCGCCGCCAGCGATGAGGCAATCAGGCTTTATCCCGGCCTGGCCCCTGCCTGGAACAACAAGGGAAGCGCACTGGGTGAACTGGGAAGGCTGGATGAGGCGCTGGTATGCTTTGAAGAGGCCACCAGGCTGGATCCGGACTATTTCAAAGCCTGGTTCAACAAAGCAATGCTTCTTGAGGCTCTGGGGAAGACAGATGAGGCCAAGGTGGCCCTTGCCAGGGCGGAGGAGCTGAAAGGAAAGGACTGATGAATTGGATAGGCTGATAGAGGTAACTGCAATCCGAGTTCAAGGATTAGTTGCAGGATCTTGAAAAAAGATTTTTGCAGGAAGCTTTGGAAGGGGTGCACAACTTCTCCCTCTTGCATCCCTTCCATCTGTCTCTGCAGGCAGGTCCAGCATGATTATAATATGGATAATTGCCAATATGGATAATTGCGCAAGGTCGTCTCCTACTTAATTGCGAAGCGCCTCCTTATGACCATTACTGCGTCTTTGTAGCAGCGAAGCTCAATGAACCTGGCATCCATCGGAGGCTTATCCAGGACAAGCTCGGTGAGGTTGGAGCTTATATCGAGGCTCTGCAAAGGACGATCGTTCAAGTACACATCCAGACGGGTGACATTCTCCGTCCTGATCACAACATCAAAGCCGCCATCGCTTCTCTTGCTCATCTGGACGGATAGGTCATGCACCGGCATCCGGGCTATGATGCCTGCTGCATGGTTGATCAGATCCGTGTTGCCGTTCAGAAGGTCGGATTTGGTTATTTTATGCATGATGTCTGGTTTTACTCCCAGGTCCTCCAAAGGCATGCCCTCATGCTCCTTGATGCGTAAGAGACGCCTTATTGAGACTCGCATTCCGCCTCTATTTTCCAGGGGCTCGAAGGGCGAATCCCTGCCCCCCATCAGATATAAGAGCAGATCATGGTCCCAGACATTAGCGCCTCCAGCGCCGGTATTATCATTCACCCCCATAATTCTGCCCACCTGGTTGTCCTGGAAGCCTGCAGCAAAGATGTCCGTTGCGCTGTAGCAGAGAGCGTCTGTTATCAGTATTACTGGACCTGAATATAATTGACCTATATTATTGCATAAGACCTCGGGAGTTATTGGCACGCCCTTGGAGAATACCGATCCGATTTCAACGGACTGCTCCATTGAGCCTAACCATGGCGAGAGATCAACCGCGTCGGAAGGAGTCGAGTTCTTGCGGCAGAGCTCCAGGGTCAATGGTGTTATTATGAACTGAGCGGGCTCCGGTTTTATCTCATTGGGCGTGAGAATCTGAAAGAGGCGTTCGCTTGCATATATCAGGCCACCGCCATTGCCTCTGACATCAATTATCAGGCCGTTCTTTGGGAGCTGGTTGAGCAAATATACGAACTCCTCGATGAACTGGTCATCGTCGTCGATGGAGAACGATCGAATTCTGATATAGCCAAAGGTCCCATCCGGGGTGTCCACTGACCGGGCACTGAAAATATCCGGCAGAGTGGTTTGCAGATTGCCTTCCTGCGCTGCCCTGGCGATAGCTTTTTTGGCTATCATGACCTTGGCCACTGATACCTCTGGTGCGAACAGGTCTCTTTTTGCCTCTTGAATCATCAGGGTCTTGATATCGCTGCCCTGTGCCAGTGCCTCTTCGGTCAGAGAACCGGCGCCGAAGGCATAAGGAATCCAGTGGCTGGGCATCACAAGCCAATCATGCAAGAGTTCAAGCTCCTCGCCTTCTGAAGAGCGATAGCCTATCACCACCCACTCCTCACTGGGAGGCAAGGTGACCATCAGCGGCCGGATGGTCAGGCTGTCCAGACCTCGAGCGTGTCGTGCCTCTGGATTGCTGCCCGACTGACGGTCTGAGTTGAGTTCGACTGCCTTATCTATGGGCATCCCATTCCAGTAGACAACCTCGACTCCAGGGCGAAATGTTGGGTGATCGAATCCAGCCATCACATTTGTTACCATGTACTTTCTCTTATTATCCTCATAGTATTCCTCGATGAGGAAGGGAAGAAAAGCGGTGTTTCCGGCAAATGGATAGGGGAGAATGTAATTGGTATGCAGATCGCGAAGAGTGCTGAAGATCTTCAGCATATCGCCGTGAAAGCCCAGCTCGTCGATCTTCTGGCCATCAGGCATCTGGCTCAATCGATACCTCATAAGCCGAAGCTGTTGAACCGGATCGATGGCGTGCATGGCTTTCTTCAAAGGCATGTGGACGTAAAAGCCTTCGATCAGGATAAGTGCCTGATCGACCAACAACTGCATATCTGCTTTTGACAACGCCCCAGGCGTCCGCAAAAAGGTCTTCAGATCAACCATTCCCGCAAACCGCGACTTTATCTCCTTGGGAATGCTCTTCATAATCCGGGCGGAGCTGGCTTCCGTCCGGGTCGAATGGCTTTTTCCGCTGGTTGGATTCTGCTCGTTCATCGTGTCTAGCCTCCATTGTCCTGCATGAACCACTGGCAACACAGCTAACGAGAGTTAGCCGGCGCCTTTGCGGTAATTTTTAGGGACCTCGTGCCTGCCATAGGGAGCCGGGTTGATGATCCAGGATTTCTGGGTCGGCTCGCTCATGGTGAGTTCATTGCTCATAATGCCGGAATCTTATGGCCACACGGAGCCGCAATTTTACAGAACTTTAGTACTAATACTTATAGATCTTTTTACATATATACCTATCTGCACTCAAAGTTGATCCCTGAGTCAAATCCGAATCTGAAGATCAATAAGCCTCACAAAATGCGGAGATAGAAAGGACTGAAATCACCGACCAATGCCCTTGTGCATTTTCAAGAGGACTATTGACTGTATAAATTTTAAGAATCTTACCAGAAGCTTTTTCTTTAGATTCTGACACTGAAATAGGCTAAGGAGAGATACGATGAAGCGGTTTGCTTTATTAGCTCTATGCTTGCTGCTATGCATTCCAGCAGATGGCGCCGCGTGGACCCGAGAGGACCCGGTTCCCATGGGCACAACAGTGGACTTAGGCGATGGATGGCAGATCACAGTGATAAGCTCCGTCCCCGATGCTGCCGATATTGTAATGCAGGAGAATATGTTCAATGATCCGCCAGGAGATGGAAAACAGTTCTTCCTCGCCAGGATTGAGGCCAAATATACCGGTTCCGGCTCAGATACATTTGGCGGAAGCTATAGACTCCGGGCGGTAGGGCCGTCATCAATCGGCTATACCACCTATGAGAACAGCCCAGGTGTCATCCCCGATCCCATTCCCAGTTCGGAAGTCTTCACCGGGGGCACCATCGTAGGAAATATCGGTTGGGAGATCAGCTCTACAGATGCCGGCTCTCTGGTGATGTACGACTATTCAGCATTTGGCAGCAATGAAGATCGCATTTATATGGCCCTCACGCCATAATTTTTCTAGTCAGTTTGCTTCATTATATCAGCGAGAGGATCTGCCAGTCCTGCTTTACCTGACTGGAAAATATTGATTACATAGCTGCTTGCAGGCAAAGCCGCATGCACTACTTCATAAACACAAGAAACTCCTCAACTGACATATCAGTATCTCGCAATATGCTCTTGAAGATCCTGGGGTGAAGCTCCTTTCCGGAATGAAATGGCACGGTAGTTCTTTTCCCCGCTGCATTCTTGTAGATCTTATGACTTCCACTCTGACGAACAAGAACGAATCCCGCCCTTTCCAGCGCCCGGATTACATCGGCGGCATTTATTCTGGGGAGCCTGTCTGTCATACAACGACATCCAGTGACGTCAAGCTGATGGATTCCGTTTGAGGGACCTCTTCGCCGCAATCCAATCGATCTTCTACATGAAGGCGGATGGCATCCCTTATGTTCTCTATTGCTTCTTCATATGAATCGCCCTGAGAGTAGCATCCCTGCAGCTCGGGAGAAAATGCATAGTATCCGTCCATATCCCTCTCTATAACCACTGAAAAGCGATAGATTCTGGATTTGCTGCTTACAAGCTCTCTGGATAGGCTTTTCTCTTCCACAGGATTCATAGCAGATTATGATGCCTGAAAGTAATTATCTTTTGCCGTCCGGAGAATTGGCAATGCAGAGCAATAGAACTCTTCCTTCCGACAGAAGAGCCGCTATTCAAGCTCTACTCCAATTAAAATATTAATGAAACTATACGCCATCCGGGCCAGGGCTAATTGCGACTTTAACCGTGATCGGAATCATGCCAGGATAGACTTCGCCACCTCCAATAATGAAGCAAAGCCAGATGGAAGATTAAATAATAAGACGCAATTGGGAGAAATACAATGAAACTGACCGTGGTGCTTGAACGGAGTGAGGAAGGCGGATTTTCTGCGCTGGTGCCTGCCCTTCCCGGATGCATCAGCGAAGGAAGCACCCGCGAAGAGGCATTGAAAAACATTCGAGAAGCGATTGGATTGTATCTTGAACCGGTGGAAGATGACCTGGTGCTTTGAACCGGTGGAAGATGACCTGGTGCTATGACCGGAGGAAGCACACATCCAATGAAATCCTTATACTCACGAGGTCCATTGCCTGAACACGGGAACTGTTAAGAATTTTGTAAATTAATCTTTTAACTCCTGACTGCCGTGTCTTCGGAATACTCCTTATTCACCTATTCAGTTGGTAAATCAATTGTCGGCAATTTTTTATATGATAAGATCAATATTATCTCATGCAGAAATGTGAGTATTGCCATACATCTTGAACTGGAGAATGGTTCGATCAAAGAATATCCAACCTCCTATAGATCCTGGCTGAGGTCTTCAGGGTCAGGTTCTCGGAGATCGATGAGATGGTCCGGTATCGCTTCGAAGCTGAGGATACTGGCTCTATAGCCTCTGAAGAACGTGATCTATGGACTTAAGAGTTCCGCCTGGAAGGGTAAGACAATTTCAAGTTCATTATATCGCCTCAGATCCTATTCCTGCTTTCCCTTTCATGGTTATGTCATGTACTTCCTGGCAAAAGTTAAGATGAATGCCGCCCACATGTATGTCCCCGCAATAACCTTTTTCCCCCAGCAGCACCTATCCAATCATTATGTCCCCCAGCCTCGCCATCTACCGCGGCCTGAAGCGCGCCGGGATAGGCTTCGCCGCCTCCGTCCCCTGCGTCAATCTGCAAGAACTCCTGACCCAGGTGGGAGAAGACCCGGATATCATCCACCTGCCAGTCACCCGAGAGGAGGAGGGGGTGGGCCTGTGCGCTGGGGCCTGGATGGGAGGGCGGAAGCCGGCACTGCTGATGCAGAACTCGGGCCTGGGAAACTGCATCAATGCCCTGGCATCGCTTGATATGCTCTATGGCATTCCTCTGCTCATGGTCATCAGCCACCGGGGCGGCAAGGGCGAGCCGATTGTCGGCCAGGTCCCCATGGGCCGGCTCACCGTCCCCCTGCTGCAGACCATGAATATCTCCTATCAAACCCCCGCCGGCGGAGAGGGTGAGAAGGCAGTAGTGACATCCTGGGAAGAGGCCCAAAAAGGGCGCCGTCCGGCAGCCGTTCTCCTGGACCTGGACTACTGGAGGGGAGCATGAAGCGCATTGAGGCCATCGCCCTGGCAGCCGAATCCGCCCAGGGGCAAAACGCTCTATTGATATCGAATATCGGCTATCCCAGCCGGGAGCTGTACTCCGTCCGCGACCGCCCGCAGAACTTCTATATGCTCGGCTCCATGGGCCTGGCCTCCTCCATCGGCCTGGGCCTGGCCCTGGCAAGGCCAGAGAGAAAGGTCATAGTCCTGGACGGCGACGGCTCAGTCCTCATGAACCTGGGGACACTGGCCACCATCGCCCTGCACGGCCCGAAAAAATTTCTGCTCCTGATCCTGGACAACTGCTGCTACGGCTCCACCGGCTCGCAGCCCACCTGCACCTGCTACTGTACCGACCTTGCCGCCATCGCCCGGGGGGCGGGGATCAGGAATGTGCAAAAGGTCGATGAGCCCGAAGGCCTTGCCCGAGCCCTGCAGGGAGAGGGTGTGGTGGTGGCGAAGGTGGAAGCGGGCAACGCCGCCGTCCCCATAATCAACATCTCCCCGGAGGAGATAATCAAGAGGTTCATCCTATCCGCCCGACAGGCTCCGCCATCTTGAAAGAGCCCTCGAGAATCCTCCTTTTCAGTTCTTCCGCCAGCTTCAGCGCCCGGAGCCTGTCCGACTGGCGCAGGACCACAGGGACGGAGCATACCGTTCCGGAGGCGGTCTTCATCCGCAGGGCTCCCAGGCGACAGCGAAAGGCGCTATTCGGGCACTCGCTCACGCACAGGCCGCAGTGAAAGCAGAGGGACTCGTCTCTACGGGCAGGCGCACCCTCATCGCAGTGGACCGCCCTCATGGGGCAGGCCCTCTCCACCAGGCACCTCTTGCATCCCCGGCAGCACTCCGGGTCGAACTCCACCTCGATGTCCACATCGTCCCAGACATCGCCATAGTCTGCCTGGGCGATCACAGTCCTGGTGTTTACATCATTTACCGGCAGGGGAATCTCTCGATCCAGCCTCGCTATCTCCTGCAGAATTGTGCTGCTGGTTACGGGAATGGCTATAGCTATTGAGCAGATGCACTCGGGGCCTGCAGACGTGGCGAATCCGCCCATGTACTCGGCTTTCATACCGTGCATATCGGCCAAGCAGGAAAGGTTTGGCCGCTCCTTGCAGCTCCTCGTCCCTGTGCCAAGGACGAACCCCTCTCTGCCGTTGAGAAGGATGCGGGAGCCTACGCCTATCGTCTCCAGAAGTGGGTCGTTCTTCAGGGGATTGATCTGGCCGCAGCCGGAGAACGTCGCTCCCTTACAGTCCGGCTCAAAGCCTCTGGCGTGAAATATGGTACTTACAGGCACCCTGCCCGGGTTGACAAAGGCAGAGTAGTTCTTGAAGGCATGGCGCGACCCATAGATCCGGGCATGGGGCATATCTTCCAGCCCCACCTCTGCATCAAGGGCTCTTCCGTCATCTGTTTCTACCTCTACACGGGCGGCATTAGACTGCACCAGGTCCCTGAAGAGGTGGCCCCCACCGTAATCCGACCGGTCGCGGCTGTGGGCGGTCCCGAATACGACCAGATCCAACACCCCCAGCTTCTCATTAGGGCAGGGACCCACCTGGGCAGGTATGCCGTTTATCCAGACCTTCCTCGCCCGGAGGAAGGATCCCGGCCCGGCCACCGGAAAGGAGAGCACGGCATATGTGCCACTCATCACCGCCCGGGTGGCGGTGGTGACCACGTCCACCCCCTCCAGGCTTGACCTATCCCCCTCCTCCACCAGACGGGATACCTCTTCAGCGGTGAGGACAACCGCCTCACCTCTCCTGATCTTCTCCAGTATCTCTGAAAATGATCTTCTCTTGCCATCCCTGTTTGCCATGCTTCACCCGCCAGACCAGTCCCTTAGCCATAAGGACGGCAGTTCCCTTTAATCTGCCGATTGAATCCTCATATTCTGCCACTATTGTAGATTATTCAAGAGTAATTGTCCGCATCGGGAAGATACCATTATATGGCCGGAAACTGCTTTATACCGATCTCTCCTGAGATGAACAAAGTTCGATGTAGATCGGTAGATCGTTGGATCAGTAGATCGGTATATCGATAGATCAGCAGATTAGGTAGGTAAGGGTGATCGCATTGAGAAAAATCGTTTTCATGGCCATACTGGCATTTGTGGTGGCGGTATGTCTGGGCTGCATATCTCCACCTGAGAAGACCGGGAGCACCAATATCACAGAAAAATCCGCAGGAATTACCACCCTGCGCATAGGCTACCAGCCCAGCACCCATCAGATCGCTGAGATGGTGGCGGCTGAGAAGGGATGGTGGAAAGAGGATCTCGCCCCCTTTGGGGTAACGGATATTGAAGAGAAGGAGTTCCAGTCCGGACCTCCGGAGATGCAGGCCATGCTGGCCGGAGCAATAGATATTGCCTATGTGGGAACGGCGCCTACCATAACCGCAATCTCTGAAGGGCTGGACGCAAAGATAGTGGCATCTGTGAACATCAATGGCTCTGATCTGGTATTGAGGCCGGATAAAGAATATACCGGTCCCAAATCGCTGGAGGGCCTGAGCATCGCCACCTTCCCCGCAGGCTCCATCCAGGACATAGTGATAAAGAAGTGGCTGGCAGACAATAATGTCGACGTCTCCAAAATCAAGTTCCATGGCATGGGCCCGGGCGAGGCGGTGACCGCCATTGAAGCGGGAAAGGTAGACGGCGTATTCCTGCCCCATCCATCGCCATCCAAGATCGAGCTGGACGAGAAAGGGATGACTGTGGTCCAGTCGGGAGAGATGTGGCCGCATCATGCCTGTTGCAGCCTGCTTGTGAGCGGAAAGCTCCTGCGTGAGCAGCCGGACCTGGTGGATCAGATAATCAAGACCCACATCAAGGCCACTGAGTATGTGAATGCCAATCCGGAAGAAACTGCAGAGATCTACTCCAAGAGGACAAAGCAGGATATAGCAGTGGTAGATGCATCCATCGAGAGCTGGGATGGTGAGTGGGTCAGCGATCCAGAGATCCAGATTCCATCCACTGTTGAGTATGCCAGGGAGGACAGGCAATTGGGCTACATCAATAAGAGCCTGAGTGCGGACGATCTATTCGACAGCAGCTTCTATGCCCATGCCTCAGCCTCGGCATAGAATCCCATTCAAGGAAGATCGAAGGGAGATGATATCAGGAATGAGCAGGGGGATGTGGACTAGTGATAGGTAAAGGGCATGACCGGCGATAGGGCAGCTGGATTGAGAGATCGGATAGCCAGGCGAGGGATTGAAGCTCTCTCCATACTGGGCATGATCATCATCTGGCAGATCGCCGCTCAGGCCATAGATGACAAGCTTCTGCTTCCCAGCTTCTTCCAGGTGGCAGAGGCCTTCTCCAGAGACTGGCAAACCATGATCAGTGAGGACCTTCCCACCAGCCTCCTTCATTTTCTCATCGGCATGGGAGGAGGGCTTCTGGTGGCCCTCCCCCTAGGGATGATAATGGGCTGGTTCAGATGGGCGGATAGGATTCTGGACCCAATTGTGGAGATCTTCCGGCCCATACCTCCCCTGGCCTGGATTCCCTTTGCCATCGTCTGGTTTGGCCTGACCGATGAGGCAGCCGGTTTCATAATCTTTGTGGGAGCCGTCTTCCCCATTCTGATCAATACCTATGTAGGCTTTCGCAGCCTGCCCAGGGTCTATGTGGAGTCGGCCAAGGTCCTGGGAGCGACAGGAGACCTGGACCTGGTGAGATATGTGGCCTTTCCCTATGCTCTGCCCTCCATCGCCGGAGGGATTCGCATCGCTATGGGCATAGCCTGGATGTGCCTTGTGGCAGCAGAGCAGTTCGGAGTGAGTTCATCGGGGCTGGGCTATAAGATCTGGTCATACTATTACCTGCACCACATGGAATATGTGCTTCTGTACATCCTGATATTGGGTCTGCTGGGACTGATAATCGACAAGGCATTCCGCTTTATAGTTGAGGAGAGAATGCTCAGGTGGCAGGTAGGGCTGACACAGTGAATTCATAGTCCCTTTGGCAATATCCTGACCTCTGTGAAAAGGGACAATGAAACAAAATTACACAGACTCGCGAGACTCTATTGTGGGATTTGGCGGGAGAACCGGGCTATTGTAGCATTCACCAATTGCACCTCAACGAAGTGGCAGTTGCCCCTCGAAGCATGTGATCCTCGCAGCGAGATCGATCCTTTAGGAGAGTAAAAGGAAAGAAGATGCCAGGCTTTATGGGATTATGAGAAATGAGGGAAGCAATACAGCCAGAGAGTTCGAAATGGTCAAAACCCGAGAAGGTGATCGCCCGCCGCGCTTACGGGGCAGCCTATGAGCGGGAATGTGCGGCCATCGCCGAGGAAGTGCGCAGGATGGCTTTGGGGATAAGGGATCCATCCGATATGTGGCAGCTTCACGACTACCTGACGGAGAAGAGAGAGGAGACTGACGAGAGGTACGATTACCGCTATTCTGTCCTGCTCTGGGTCTTCGGCAGGCTGATGTACGACGGATGGCTGCGGGAGGAGGACCTGGTCGGCCTCTCACCGGACAAGCTGCAGGAGATCCGTAAAGCGGTGGAGATGATGGCTCGGTTTTCAAAGGGAAGCGATTGAAGGATCGAGGAACAGATGGCGGAATACGGTGAATGGAATCGAAAGGGTGCGACCCTCAGCGATGCAACTGCGAAGAAAGAGTATGGGGTGGACCGCGAGTTCATCATCCAGGGCATCCGGGCGGGGAAGATAGAATATCGCCATGGATCGATATGGGGAAATCCGTACATTAAGGTCCTGAGGCGCCAGCTTGAAGAATACATTGCCGATGAGCTTGGACAGGAATACCTGGCGAAGGTCAAGAACAAAACAGAGCTGAAAAAGATCAAGAAGGAAATCTCCGAAGTCAAGCTGAGGCTTGACGAGCTCTCTACTCGGAAGAGCGAACTTGAGCGCGCATTGAAGAAGTGAGGTGGAGATGGCTAACTCCAGCGGATTGCAGTGCACTCTTGCGTATACAAAGCATTTTTAAGGCAGTGGGACTCTTCACGGCTAGCATTCTCGTTTCAAGATCGTCGTCATGTCGAGGAGATATCATGAAGAGAAATATCAAGGTTGAACGCCTCAATCAAAGGCCTTTGGAGAAGCAGGAGATAGAGCTGGTGGAGCGCAAGGGCATAGGCCATCCGGACAGCGTAGCAGACGGCCTGGCAGAGTCCATAAGCCGGGCTCTATGCCAGGAGTACCTTGATAGATTTGGAGCGGTGCTGCACCACAACACCGATAAGACCCAGATAGTGGCTGGAAGGTCTAAACCGGAATTCGGAGGCGGTGAAGTCATCTGCCCATTGTATATTTTGCTCACCGGCAGAGCTACCAGGGTCTTCAAGGAAGAGGAGATCCCTGTGGACACCATCGCCATCAAAGCGGCGCGCCAGTTGCTCGTCGAGTCCCTCTCCAACCTGGATGTCAACAACCACATCATCCTCGATGCCAAGATAGGCATGGGCTCCTCTGATCTGCGGGACGTATTCGGCAGGAAGGTTCCATCTGCAAATGATACCTCCTTTGGCGTGGGTTATGCCCCCCTCTCCCAGACGGAGAATATCGTCTATAACACCGAGCGAGAGCTGATGAATCTCAAGAAGAGTATTCCCGCCATAGGCGAGGACATTAAAGTCATGGGCATGCGCCAGGGAGATGACATAAACCTCACCATCGCCTGCGCCCTGGTGGACAGATATGTGGCAAACATGAAAGAGTATGCAGACACGAAGAGGGAGATCGTGGAGCATGTGATCGAGTTCGCCCGACAGTTCACCTCCCGCAAAGTAAATGCTCAGATGAATGTGGCGGACAACATCGAAGAGGGATCGGTATACATCACAGTCACCGGCACATCTGCAGAGATGGGAGACGACGGTGCAGTGGGCCGGGGCAACCGGGCCAATGGTCTCATCACCCCCAACCGGCCCATGAGCCTGGAGGCGACCTGCGGCAAGAATCCTATCAACCACGTGGGCAAGATCTACAACCTCCTGTCCATCCAGGCGGCAGAACAGATCGCTGCTGAGGTGCAGGGAATCGAGGAGGTCTACATCAAGATCCTCTCCCAGATAGGAAAGCCCATCGACGAGCCCCACATCGCCAGCGTGCAGATTGTCCCCAAGGAGGGTGTGGACATAAAATCACTGGAAGCGGGGGCCACAGAGATCCTGGACGATTGGCTGGGGAGCATACCAAAGCTGCAGCAGATGCTCTTCCGGGGAGAGCTGAGCACCTACTGAGATTAAATTCTAATTTTTAAAAATTTTTGTCGGAAGCGATAGCTTCGATATCTAGCGGAGGATGTTCTTCAGCCGTTCCACAATAAGGCGAAAGGCATCCGATGCCTGGGTATCTCCCTCCACGAAGGTCTGGCCGGCATCGCCCAGGGAGCAGACCTGGGGATCGATGGGAATGGATCCCAGAAATCTCACATTCATCTCCTCGGCCATTCTCTCTCCCCCGCCGCTCTGGAAGATGTTTATCTGCTGATAGCAATGGGGGCAGACCAGACCGGCCATGTTCTCGATAATTCCAATAACCGAAAGCTTCATCGATCGGATCATGTTCACTGCTTTGCGGGAGTCGAGCAGGGAGACCTCCTGAGGAGTGGTGACGATTATCGCCCCGGATAGGTCGGGGATGAGCTGAGCCACGCTTAAAGGCTCGTCACTGGTGCCAGGCGGTAGGTCTATTATCAGAAAATCAAGCTCCCCCCAGTCCACATCCTGGATGAACTGCTTGATGGCTGCCATCTTCATGGGCCCCCTCCAGACCACGGGCGAGTCGGGACTGGAGAGAAGAAGAGCCATGGAGGCCGCCTTGATACCGCCGGAATCAGCCGGCTTTATGCCATCCTCCCCCAGCACCAGACTCTGGTCCTCAATTCCCAGGAGCTTTGGAATATTGGGGCCGGTGATATCTGCGTCCAGAATGCCGACCTTAAATCCATCCAGCAAGAGAGCGCGGGCCAGGTTGACTGAGACTGTGCTCTTGCCCACACCACCCTTACCGCTGGCGACTATGATCTTGTGTTTTATCCTGCGCCCCGGGTCAGCTTCGCATGTCAATGCTTCGGCACTATTCCCGATGGGACAGGAGCCCCTCTGGTTGCATGTCTCGCAATTATCGTTCGCTTCAGTCATCGAAGACCATCCATATTAGCTATAAACGAATCCAGTTATCATCTGCCGCTGCTGCTCTGAAAGCAGAGCTTTCCGCCATCGATTTTTCTGCTGATCAGGCCATCGTGCTCCAGGATCTTACAATATTTGATGGCATCGACATTGTCCAGGTGGTGAAGGCGGCAGATCTCCTCCAGGGTGCAGAGCGAGCCCTTCAGGCTTTCCAGGATTCTATTGCGAACATCAACCGGTACCTTCCAGTCCCAGTCGGGAATCAGCTCTGCTCCGGGAAAGATCTCCAGCATTCCAAGCATCTCCTCCTCGCTCAGCGGCTCCACCGGCTCGGCTGGCGTTCTGACCACGGTGTTCAACTGGATTCTGTCCGGCTCAGTCGATTCCGCCGCCCGGGCGATGAGATCCGCCTCGTGATCATTGATCCCTGCCACCAGCATTACCTCCAGCCAGATCTCTCCTGAGAACTCCCGGCGGAACTCCCTGAGCCCCTGGATTATCTCCTCGATCTTCAGCCCCTGGGCGGGCCGATTGATCGCCTGGAAGGCCGCGGGAGAAGCAGCATCAAGAGAGGGAAGGACCACATCCGCTGCTGCAACCTCCTTTCGCACGGCAGGGCTGAGCAAGAGGGTGCTGTTTGTGATCACCGCCACCGGACTGGAGACCGTCTCTTTGGCGAAGGCCACCGCCCGCCCCAGGTCCTGGCTTAAGGTCGGCTCCCCCGATCCGGCAAATGTCAGGTAGTCGAAGGGCTCGTTCCTCTTCTCCCTGATCTCCTGCAGGACCTTTTGCGGGGGGACAAATCGTCCCCGTCTGCAGGTCAGGCAGTCGGTCCGCCCCAGCTCGCAGTAGATGCAGTCCAGGTTGCAGGTCTTGTGCCTGAGCAGGTCCACCCCCATGGATAGTCCCAGGCGGCGGGAGAGCACTGGTCCGAATAGGTATCCCATGTTTTCTGTTCCTGTCTAATCTCTGCCCAAGCAGCCGTTTAACGCTTAAACATTTGCCTGGGCAAAGCTTAATAGAATGCGGTTCCCACGAATCGGCATGGACAAGGTGGACAAGGCTCACGAACTCATAAAGAAGCTCGGCCAGAGCGATGACTATTTTGAACGGCAGAAGGCGGCATGGGCCCTGGCAAACCTGGGCGAGGAGGCGGTTGATGCCGTTGCCGAGGCCCTGGAGAAGGGCGAGTTCTCCGACCTGCGCTACAAGTCCGCCTGGATCCTGGGAAAGACGGGATCTTCCAGAGCGGTAAAGCCACTCTGTTATGCCCTACTCAGCGATCCGGATCATGCGGTTCGCGAGTGGAGCGCAGCTGCCCTGGAGGCCCTGGGCAATCAGGAGGCAGTGCAGCCTCTGGTTTTGGCCATGAAAAGGGACAGCTCTCGGGATGTGCGCTTGCGGGCGGCGATGTCCCTGCGTTCTCTTAAGGCGGCAGAGGCTTTCCGGGAGCTGTTGAGCTATGATGATGCTGAGATCCGGGGGATGGCTGCGACCGGCCTGGGGAAGATCGGCGATCTGGCATCGCTGCAGGATGTGGCCCGGCTGATTAAAGATGAGAATGCCGAGGTGCGGAGGAGGGCAGCGGCCTACATGGGGGATATCGGCTCCGAGGAGGCTTTGGAGCATCTGGCAGGAGCCCTTGAGGATAAAGACGTGGATGTGCGCTGCGAGGCCCTGAAGGCCCTGGGAAAGATCAAGGGAGAGAGGGCTGCGGATCTCGCCCTGGCCGCTCTGCCGGATGAAGAATGGAAGGTACGCTATGCTGCGGTCACCGCCCTGGGGGAGATAGGACATAAGAAGGCCTTGGAAGCCCTGGTGGATGTGATGTTCAGCAAGGACGATGAGGAGATCAGGGCCTGGGCGGCCTGGAGCCTGGGGGAGATCAGGGATGAGAGAGCAATTGAGCCCTTGCAGAGGGCTTACAAGACCTGCCCTACGGAAGTGATGAAGAAGGCTCGGGATTCGCTGGTAGAGGTGTTCGGGAAGGAGGTCTAGCCCCCTTTTCGAGGATGATGCTCAAAGCTCATCCAGAGCTCTCCGCAGCGCTTCCTTGCTCCGCCTGACCTCCTCCCGGCCGGGGGAGCTTCCCTCCTGCTCCCTTTGCACCTCCTCCATCGCTCCTGTCAAGATCCTCATCGTCTCCACCGATCCCGGACAGGACGGGTTTACCACCACCTGATCAGAAGAGCCGTAGACCCCCAGGAAGGGAAAGATGCGGCAGGACCAGGGCCGGGCAGAGTAAACCTTGCAGCCCCCTGCTTTTGGATCATAAAACTTGCAGGGCAGGATGTGCTTGAAGTTGAGCACTCCTGGCTTCTTTGAATCGGGAATGGTGTACTTTTTTAGGAACCTGTTCCGGGGGATTTTGAGATGCTTCGCCAGTTGTGCCGCATCCTCGGGTCGCAGGCGGATGGGATCGCCGGTGGTGCAGCACGTCCCGCACCTGTGGCACTTGAACAGAATGTGGCAGGCCATGCGGGTGTAGTCGGCCGGGGTGTATCGCGGCTGATCAAGCTGCGGGAAGACCTCTCCATCCGGGAGCAGCATGGCCCGATAGAGCAGAAGGGCGACCTCCTTTGGATCCTTTTCTGCCTCAATCAATTCCGGTTGGGTCATTTAAACGCTCACTTAAGTTCACTTTTCCGATGGCCACCTTCGGATAGACACCCTTTTCAATCTTGCCCTTTCTCATTAAAATATGTCCCGCGAGGTCGTACTCATCGGCAGGTCCAATGTCGGCAAATCCACCCTCTTTTGGGAGCTCACTGGAACTAAGGTTCGGGTGGGCAAAAGGCCCGGCGTCACAGTATACCCCTTCAAGGCCCGGGTGGGGAATATCTTCTATGTGGATATGCCCGGCTACGGATTCATGTTCAAGACCAGCCGGGCGGAACAGGAGAAGACCAAAGACCTGATCGTCCGCTACTTCGAGGAGCATGCTAAAGATATTCTGCTGGCGGTGCAGGTGATCGATGCCGCCTCTTTCCTGGACATCGCCGACCGCTGGGAGGGCCGGGGCGAGGTGCCTCTGGAGATCGAGCTATGGGAGTTTCTGGGCGACCTGGGCCTGGAATCGGTCCTGGCGGCAAACAAGATGGACCGCATCGCCAAGCAGGATAGAGATGGAGCACTGGACCTGATCTGCGAGCGGCTGGGGATGCTCCCTCCCTGGACCCAGTGGCAGGATAGAGTCGCTCCCATCAGCGCCAAACGGGACCAGATCGAGGCGCTTCGGGGGATCATTGCGAAAAAGGTGGCGGGCTGCACGCAGAGTGATTGAAGGTCTGGGGTTGATGTTGATGATTGGAGGTGGCGATTTTTTATCGTCATGGCATTTGTGCAGGCGCTATCTCCTTAGCCTCGAACTCCTTTATCACTGCCTCTCTGATCTCATTACCCACCGTCCGGGCCACATTCCGTCCCGGAACGGTCACCTCTAGCCGGAGGATCAGCTCTGCGCTCCTGGAGCTGACCAGTTGAACGCTCATCGGCCTTTCTGTCAGGACCCCGGGATGATGGCGCGCTTTCTCTAAAATTATCTCTCTCGCCCGGTCTATGTCCGCCGCCTTCTCCAGATCGAAGTCCACCGACCAGGTGATCTCTTTTTCCCTGATAGACCAGTTGATGACGGGCTCCGTGCTCATGACGCTGTTGGGAACAATGATTCTGCGATTGTCAGAGGTGCGGATCACCGTATGCCTCAAGGTTAGATCCTCGATCTGGCCGTAATTATCTCTGAAGTCCACCAGATCGCCCACCCGGAAGGGCTGGAATATGGCAATGAATATCCCGGATGTGAAGTTGGAAAGGGAGTCCTTGGCCGCATAGCCGATGGCCAGGCCGGCAATTCCCGCTCCGGCGAGCATGGCAGCAGCTACGCTATGTAACTGTGGAATCTGCAGGATGACCAGCATCAGGCCGATGAGATAGATGGCAGCGGAGACAACCCTGCGGATCATGAGCTGCATGGTCTGGTCCATCCTCACCTCCACCCGGTTCACGATCTTGGGGATGTGATTTCGCAACATGCGGTCCACCAGCCCCGCTGCCGCTCTGGTCAAAATTATTATAAGTATTATTACTATTAAAGTAATAAATATATAAACAACATCGATACCCTCGATGGCATCTGCCAGGAGCCGGAGGGAGGCAAGATCTATATGCCTTCCTGCTACTGAATCCACATGGTACTGAATCTGGTCCGCCAGAAGCTGTGGATCTGCCAGACTCATCGCTCTAGAGAGATCCATCATTTGCAGGAAGGAAAATAGATATTTAAAGCTTCTGTAAAAAGATTTTAGTGGCGTTGAGCACCCGCGCCAGAGGCGTCCCTCATACGGGAATGGCGCATCTCTCCAGATGCTGCTTCAACCTGATCCGTCAGAGAATCGTCCCTGCCGATCTCCTCTAAATCTGTGACATCTTCCGCTTTGCTGGCAGGTTCTGGATGATGACCTCAGAGAAGCTCTGGATTCTGCCTTCCCGGCTTTTCTACTGATTCCTGAAAGGCAGGGCTGAGCGAGCCGGGGAAAGCAATCGAGCAATATCAGTAGCAATTGAAGAAAAGCCAGGAGATAGACGATAGTAGAAGCGAAGGAAAAGCCCTCTGGAAGATGAGCCTGGCGCAGGATAGCCTGGAAAATCGAGCGGAGGCAGTGAGGCTGGCAGGGGAAACGCTGGCCATCTATGAGCAAATCGAGAGCCCTACGCGGAGAAGGTGCGCCGGAAGCTGGCAGAATGGCAGGGGCAAGGTCGAATGGCATAACGATCTTGCCATTGATTATTAAGTTTAACGAGATATTTATTGCAGCCGGTATCATGAGTGGAGTCCCAGCGATCCAAGCCTGGAGAGCAGTTAAAAGGCGCCCTTTTGGCCTTGCGGGCCCCCCTGATCCCGCGTCCGCGGGGAAAAAATTATGCTGCTATGCCTCATTCTTCAGCTGATTCAAGAAGCATCCAGATAGAATAACCATGAAGGGCAAATGCTTCAATCCCGTTCAACCGTCTGCTTCCAAAGTATCTGAGCCTGCCCGGCGTTGAGGGCGCAGATACCACTAGCGCGGGAGGCCCCATAGGGGCCGACTCGCGGCGCCCCCAAAAAAATTAGTCTGTATAGATCAGTATAAGCCTACGCGAAGAGATATTCAGGCAATCATCTTAGGGGCTGTAACAAAATAGATTAGGTAAATTTTTATATCAGAACGTTGTTATTATGATTCATGGATGAATTAGGCACAATAAAATGCAGATATGATTATTTGAGACCGTTTTTGAACGAAAAAGTTAAGCGGTTGCTCCTTGCTGCTGAAGCTAAAGCGATAGGCTGGGGAGGTATAGAGAAAGTATCCAGAGCGACTGGCGTTT
>JAXDAR010000251.1:0-3619 GCA_034679645.1 Methanothrix sp.
TCCCGCCTCCCAGATTCGAACCGGGGACATCGCGGTGACTGCGCGTAGCACCTCTACGGTGCGAGACATACTACAGCCGCGCACTCTACCAGGCTGAGTTAAGGCGGGCCTCTCGCTACCAGGTTACTCCTTGTACTTAGACCTTTCGGGCAAATGGGGGTGGATGGGCCAGCCAGCAATTCTGCCAATGATTCAAGTCTTCATAATTGCAGCGATTCTAAACTGAAATTCAGGCCTGCCGAAAAAAATTAATAGTAAATAATTGCTTGTAGGTCTTTGGAGACCATCTATCAAGAAAATTCAAAAAATGGCCTTTGATGCGAGAAGAGGGCAGAAATGAAACAGATCGCTATTTAGCAGGGTTGCAGACCCTGCCATCAGGCAAACACAAAGGCTTACCTCGGTCAGATGAGACTGAACAAATCGCTTGCAGGAAAGATCATGTGCAGTAATACTGATCGAATTTACTATATTAAGGTTGGAAATACTTATCAACTTGGGGATGCAAGCAAAACATGAGGTATTTTAATGGATGGATTAAAAATAAGCATGGTTCTGATATCGGCAGTTCTTCTCCTCCTTCCTGGAGTGCATGGCCTGGATTTCTCTATGGGCACATCAAATGGTATAAAAGGTGCCTCCGAAAGCATCAAATTGAATGCTCCTTTGGATAGCTCCCTGGTCAGCAGCACAGAGGCCAGCCCAGAGAGCCATGCGACCAGCATGACCTTCAAAGGCACTGGAGACTACAATTTCACAGAGACCTTCGACTCCCTGGACAAGGGTGAGCATGTCCGTCTGATCGCTAAGATGGCGGACAGCAAGAGATTCGTGCACAGCTATGACATTGAAAAGCAGCATAAGGACCTAATCAGAGTATCGCAGTCGCTGGATGTGGATCAGGGCAAGAAGATAGAATGCTCCACAGAGGCCTGGAACTCCCTCGGGCAGGCGGCAAGGGTGGGTCTTAAAATCTCTTCCGGCTCTCTTGATCACTACAGAAGCTATGGAGATGCTGCCGATGATAAGGTCGTTGCCGATCAAAAGGCCACCATTCCTGGAAACACCAAGTTTAGCGTCTTTGCAGAGGCGGAGCGGGACATCTCTACCCAGAGATCTATGGGCATGATGGGCTCATCCAAAGCGCTGGACGTAAAGACTACCGCCACAGTCATGGAGAAGAAATCCAAGATCCTGAGCGTGGTGAGCAAGAGCGAGAATAAAAACGACAAAGATGATCCTGAAGAAAAGAAATAATGTATTGAGATACGATCGGCTTGAGCCTCAATCACCATCCATATATCCCTCCTCTTGATGATGCATGCAAGCACGGCATTGCTTTCATGTCTATATTATTTGAGGGGTTGTTGGCAAAATTTTTTGATAACCGTCGTATTGAATCAGGCTCATCAATTTTGAATATTTTATACATATCATTTATCGTATTAATTTCATTTCTTTTTATATCGTTATTATTTCTGCCGTTATCTACGCCTGCCCACGCCGTATCCTGGTATGCCAGTGTGGGCAGCTGGCAGATCTACCGGAGTAGCGAGACGGTGAACTTCACCTTTGAGGAGTTCTGCCGGGGAAATATCACCGGCATTGCGGCCACTCCCAGGGGGATGATGGTGGAGGGCATTCATTCCAGATATATGAATATAGATCTCAATAGCGTTGGGGTGAAGCAGAGGCGGAGCGCCCTCGAGGGAGAGATAAAATCGGAGGAGTACACCAATATCTCTGCCCAGGCGAATGAGCCCATAACCAGGAACATCCTCAAGCGCTCGGGATCCCCTTACTATGAATTCAACTTCACCGAGATCTGGCCGGTTCATTTTCAGTCCGAAAAGGCCCTTGTTTACAGTGGCACCATGATCAATGACCTCGACCTGACCGGGAACAATCTGGACTGGGTGGCCACGAGCTTTCGCCGCTCTCCCCAGCTCTCCACCATCCGGAGCAGCAAGATGGACCTGGAGAATTTGAACATCTCTCTCGTAGCTGATGGGAACGACGTGGTGCAGGTAGAGTTCCTTCCCAATAAGAGTCTGAACTACAGCATCCAGGCCTTCTCATCCGGCCTGACAGAGTTGTCGTACTCGCAGAGGGCATCCGATATGACCAGCATTGTTAGCCGGGGCGAGGAGATCTTCTTCGGGGATTATACTCTGATTGCAACCATAAACATGAGCGCAAGCAATAAGAATGCAACCGGTATGGAATAGCGGGATCTTATGCTGATTGGTATTATGTCCGATGCCCATGACCAGTTTCAGGGTGTCAAGGATGCCCTGAGTGTCTTCTCCTCTAAAGGCGTCTCTCTGATTCTCTTCGCCGGAGATATGATCGGCTCAGGCAACTGCTACACCTTCCAGGATCTGGGGATTCCCATCAAGCTGGTCTATGGCAATAACGATGGCGACCGGGTGGGACTGGCCCAGGAGTTCGCCCGGATGGGCGGGGAATACCTGGGGGACTTCGGGGAGGTGGAGGCTGGCGGCCTGAGGATCGCGCTCATGCATGGCACAGAAGAGCCCCTGGTGAGGGCAGTCCTGGCCTCCCAGATCTATGATGTCCTGGTGCGGGGGCACAACCACACCTTTGAGGTCTCCCGTCACGGAAAGACCCTGCTGGTCAATCCAGGAGAGATCTGGGGCCACCTCACCGGCTACTCCACAGTGGCCATTCTGGACACCTCCAGCCTGGAAGTGGAGAGAGTGGAGCTGGGCCGGTTCAAAACCTACCGGGAGATCATCAGGGGATGACGAAGGGCACTCCTGTCACCTCTCTTGCTCTTTATCTCATTGTGGAGTGTGCAGGCAATAGGGTGAAGCGGATCCGTCTCTCCCATGAGTCGCCGGATGAGCAATCCTTGCTGGCAGAAAAAATTGCGTCATATCTGGAGAAGGGCACCCCCTGTCCCCAGGCAGAACTGGACCTTTCCCGCTGCACTGAGTTTCAAAAGAGGGTATATTCGGTGGTTCAGGGAATCGCGCGGGGAAAGACGATGACCTATGGAGAGGTCGCCCTCCTGGCAGGCAGGCCAGGAGCGGCGCGGGCGGTGGGAGGGGCCATGGCCGCCAATCCATTCCTGATCATGGTTCCCTGCCACCGGGTGGTGGCCAGAAACGGCCTGGGGGGATTCGCCCTGGGTCTGGATATCAAAGAGAGGATGCTGGCCCTGGAGAGAATGGCTGGTGGAGAAGAATGAAGGATATTGAGCCAATAATATAGGGCCTGGCTGGGCACTTCAGACAATTTTTCCTGTAACGAATGATGCATCTTTTTCTTTTACAGCAAACGGATTTGAAAAACCTCTGAGATTGCACAAGCAAACAATTCTGGTAAAGATTTTATATAGTAGAAGTTATGCAGTTAGTTCTATTTGTTAATACATATGATAAAAATTTACAATAATATGTTTTTTTGTCGGTTATTGGTGCACATATGCTCTTTTCAAATAAATTACATTAGATTTGTCTGAATGTACTGCGCAATCCCTATATAGTTTAGTGGATATAATTTGATAAGCAGGATTGATCTCATGAGGCCATCTGTGGGGATAATTATTTTTGTAATCCTGTTGCTGCCGGCTCACTCTCAAACCTCTGAAGAT
>JAXDAR010000252.1:0-7382 GCA_034679645.1 Methanothrix sp.
GATTGAGTACGATATTCCAGCGGAGGGATCAGTACCAGCATCCCTTAATTCCACAGCCTCTTTATTCAGCTCTTACAGGAACAAAGTCTTTATCATCGAGAATGCTGATGCCCGCCTTCGCAATGAAGACTTCAGCACAAAAAAATACACTGCTTCTGACACAATCCCGTCTGGCAAGAAGATAGGAGATCCACTGCCGCGGGGAATGAGGGTGAAAATAAGCAGGGTAAAGACGGATGGGTCCAACAGAGTCTTTGCTTTGGTATATGATGCCGTCAGGGGAAGCGCTGCACTGCCACTGGGCTGGACCTCATCTGAGAATTTTAGAGGAAAGCTCTATAATGAGACACTGGGCCTGGAGGCTGCCAGCTACATAGTCGAGCCTGCGGTGAGAGCGGACTTTTTCACCGTTGGCAACCACGAGGCCCTGGTTCGAAAGGGGGGCCCGGGCTACAATCTGGATAAAGGCAAGGGAAAGCTAACACAGGGCAGCTTTGTGGCAGTGGGGGACGAATCAAAAGACAGCAATCCGAAAGGGAAATATGTTAAGGTCAAATCGCTGAAGAAGAGCGGCGACGGCTTTGTGTTGGATAAGGACCTGGGATGGACGGCAAAGAGCAACCTCGTTGCTGGACTGGCCGATTTTAAAGGGACCAACGCCGCCTGGCAGTCTGCAGGCAAGGGCAAACCGGGTGACTACATAGGACAGATCGATCTGCTCAGTATTGTCGCCCGTAAAGGAAAGATGGAGAGGATCTCCAGGGATGTATATGCTGCATACATCCAAATGGTCAAGGCCGCTGCCGCTGAAGGGATTGAGATCATTCTCGAGGATGGATTCCGAAGCTACCCGGATCAAGAACGCCTGTACAGATTGTATAAGAAGGGAAAAGGCAACCTTGCTGCACCTCCAGGCGGCTCCAACCACCAGAACGGCATCGCCTTGGACCTGGTCGTTCAGCATACTGCCAATAAAGGCGTGGGCACAGGCTCAGTATACAACTGGCTAAAAAAGAACGCCACCAACTATAGCTTCGTGCGGACTGTACCCACAGAGGCCTGGCATTGGGAGTACCGTCCATCCCTGGCTGCCAGGCTCAGGGCGCAGAGAGACTACAAGAGCTGGAATGCACCAAAAGAGGAGAATGAGGACCCCGGGGATGGATATAACTCAGAGAATCCTGAAGAGGATCTGGATTTTGCAGACAGGCTTGATGTTGATACAGAGATAAACCTTGAGGACCTTGAATATATCGATCAGGAGCAGATCGAGGAATGATAGATCCATCTGAGCTTGAGTCGCCGTTGATGGCAGAAGATCTCTTTGCCGGGGAAGGCGAGCTAAAGAGGGAAGGACTTCTGGCATCACTGGAGGCAGAGAGCCCATTTCAGAATGCATTTGAGTACGACCAGATTCCTCCCGCTCCGCCGCAGGCCAGGTGCGGCTTTCCCGGCCCCAACGGAGTCATCGTCGAGGAGAAGGGTCTTGGGTCTGCCATAGCAAATGCCGCCCTCAGTGAGAGGCGGAGATGGTTTGACAGCAGAGGAAAGACTCTCCAAAGAGAAGACAACGATAGTCGATTTATCGATCTGGTACGCTACTGGTTGGCGGTCCCAGTTGAATTGAGAAAGGGGGTGAGGGTGCAGATTCAACCAGGAATTTTTGAGGCGTTGCAGAAGGCAGCCCTCGATCCAGGCATAACCTATGGGAACCTCAGTGATGACGATCTTAATACAGCAATGAAGGATTTTGCCGTTGCTGAAAAAAAGGTAAACGATATAGTCGAAGAGGTCTACAAGCAATCTTACAATGGAGATTCAGCAAGATTAAAGCTAAAATCACTCCAAAAAGCGGCAAAAACAGCAGAGACGGTAATGAAAGATGCCCGTAGAAGGGTGAAACAGGCTGAAGATAGGGTGAAGGCCGCCCGCGGTCAATCGCTCTCGGCGACACAGGCCATGCTCAGCAGAGAGCTGGTTGCTCTTGGCGCTGCAACAACTGCTCTAAGAGCTGCACAAAAGGATAGGGATGCTAAAACAAGGGAGCTGAACGACGCAATAAAAGCTACAATAAAGCTGAAGGAGAAAGTCAAAGAGGCCACAAATGCCCGCGATACTCTAATGCCTAAATCAGACTGGAAGATCAGAGAGAGAATGAAAGTTCGAGATGCACTGCTCACTAAGGCTGCAGCTAAAGATCCTGCTAAGATAAGCGGCATTATTGATAATGCTCTCTTTGAGGCACATAAGTCCCGGGCAGATATTGTAGCCTGGAGTGCAGTCTTCGTTGCCTGGTGCATTCGGAAGGCGGCCATAGATCTGGGGCTGGAGGCGACGGATTCCAGGGGGGCGCATGCTGGGAAGGACGGTCTGCTCAAGAGCAGCATCAGACATGCTGAATATATTGTAGAGGCGCGGGACCGCAAACGCCGTCTTAAGGGAACGTACCAAGCGTTTGAGCCTCGCGATCGTGCAGTTCAGATTGGAGACCTCATCTGCACAGATCGAACGAACTTTATCGATAAGCCCGTTTCCCTCAAGGAGCTCAAGGTTGGTAGGAATCTGCATTGCGATATCGTCACAATGATCAACTCTCTGAATGGAAAGCCAGCCTGGGCAGAGACCATAGGCGGCAACGTCCTGCACTCAGTTCGACGTCGCAGATATCCTCTGGATTCACAGGGCCTATTGATCAGACAAAATGCTCTGCTATATGCCCAGGAGGAAGATGATGGGAAATTTCTGCCCTTCGAGACTATAGATCCAGTCCCAAGCATGCTCAGGCCAAAGAGCACAGGCAGAATCTTTGCCCTTCTCAGTCCTGTCTGCAGGCCAGCATAGGCTAAAAGCAGCAAAGACATGCAGAGTTAATTCCAGCTCAACGCTTGAACGGAAAAGTTCAACAATAAGAACCGCCTACACCTCGTGCGTAGGAGATGAATCTAATATGGCTGATTGCGATCTATGTACCCGTGCTCGACCGACACTCTATCCCATCAAGGCCCCGGTGCACAACCTGACCTATCCTGAGGGAGCCTATAAAGGAGTCTGCGATATCTGTCTGGAGCATCTGGAGAAGGGATGGCAGGAGCGCTTTGGCCCCAAGCCGGAGAATAAGAAGTAGAACTGCCATATCCTGATTTAAAAAACATTTTTACTAAATTGTCCAGGACTCTGCTAGCCTGGGCTATGGCGGGGGACAAAAGGTCATGAGGATGCAAAAAGAGGAGAAGATAGTGGTGATACTGCTATTCATGGCCCTCGGCTCCCTGGCCGCCGCCTTCTGGGCCTTCAGCCCTGAGGGGAGCAGCGTCCCTGACACTGGGGAGGCAGCCTCCCTGGGGGACTCCTCTTCCCTCATCACTCTGGAAGGCCGGATCACCAGGGCAGAGAGCACCCGGACGGGCGGCAATCTGATACTGAACCTGGACTCGACGGCAATGCCGGTCTTCATTCCTGCCAGCGCGGGTGCAAAGGAGCTATCTATTCAGATGAAGAGAGGTGTACGGGTGAGGATAACAGGAACCATAACCAGCTACCAGGGTGAGGATGAGCTAAAGGTCTCTCAAAAGGCAGATGTCTCACTGCTGGAAGGATGACTCATCTTATGTGGTGATCCAAATGATCCAGAAAATGATCCGGAAGATGATTCAAAAGATGGTTAATCTGATTTTACATAGGGGGGAGGAAAGGTGAAGGCACTCGTCCTGGGAGGTACAGGGAGGATCGGCTCGGCGGTGGCCAGGGATCTGGCCAGGTACGGCGGAGTCGAGGAGGTAGGAATCGCAGGCAGAAGCAGCAGTTCACTGCAAAAGACCCAGGAATGGATAGCTAGCGAGAGGGTAGTATCCCACCTCATCGATATCTCCGATCCCAGGGAATCCAGAAAACTGATGCAATATTATGATATTGGCATCATCGCCCTTCCGGATAGAAAGAGTAGCTACAGGGCAGTGGAGACGGCTATAGGAGCCGGCCTGGATACAGTGGACATCCTGGAAGAGTATCACCGCCGGCCTGATCCCCATGAGAAGGAGGGGATGGCAGCACCTGCAGGAATGAGCCTGGACGAGTACGGAGAGTCATTGCACAGGAAGGCTATTGATTGCGGTGTCGCCCTGCTGGATGGCATGGGATTTGCTCCCGGCCTCGCCAATATCACCCTAGGCGAGGGCATAAGAAAGGTGGGAGCGAAGAGGGTAGTAGCCCGAGTAGGAGGCATTCCCAACCGGGAGTCGGCGGCCCGCCACCCCCTACAGTATATGATCACCTGGTCATTTGATCATGTTCTGCGCGAGTACATGGTCAGGGTAAGGGTGCTGGATCATGGCCTGGTTTCAGAGGTGGAGGCAACCACAGGCCGGGAGAGCTTCCGTTTCCGGGAATGTGGCATGGACGAAGAGTTGGAGTGCGCCATCACTCCCGGGATGCCCAGCTTCCTGTACACCCACAGCCACCTGGAGAGCTTCTCGGAGAAGACCATTCGCTGGCCGGGCCACTGGCAGGCCATAGATACCCTGAAAGGGTGCGGCCTCCTGGATATAGCCCGGATAAATTATTCCGGCCAGTCCGTCTCCCCGCGAGACTTTTTCTTAAAACTTATAGAGCCAAAGCTGCGGCCCCTGCCCGGCGACGAGGATGTCTGTGTGATGTGGAACAGCGCCTGGGGCAGGGAAGAGCGGGCGGACTATTTCATGTGGACGGGTGCTGACAGCAAAAACGGCATATCGGCCATGGCCAGGGTGACCGGCTCCGCTGCCGCTATAGCGGCCAGACTCCTGGACCAGGGGCGGATCAAAGAGAAGGGGATAGTAGCTCCGGAGGAGGCCTTCATGGATGGTGCCTATAGCGATCTCATGCTGGAGCTGAAGAGAAGAGATATCAATATAGTGGAAAAGATAAAGCCGGTCGAGGGAGAGGCCTAGCTTCAAAGGCGATAGATCTTGATCATAACCCTTCTTTCCGATTTTGGCTCCTTTTATCCCGCCCAGATGAAAGGAGTGATCCTATCCCGGCTGCAGGGAAAATCAGGTAACTGCGCCGGCAATATAACCTTCGTGGATATTGCCCACGACATCCCTGCACAGGACGTGAGGGCAGGAGCTTTCGCTCTTCTCTCCACAGCAAGGTTCTTTCCTCCGGGCACCATTCACATTGCGGTGGTCGATCCCGGTGTGGGTACCGCCAGGCGGTGCCTGGTGGTGGAAAGCGGGGGACAGATATTCGCCGGACCGGACAACGGTCTTCTCCTTCCCGCCGCTCGCGCTCTGGGAAGGCCGACAGCCTATGAGATCACCCCCCATCCGGGGGCTTCCAGCACCTTTCATGGTCGGGATGTCTTCGCCCCCGCTGCTGCCCTCATCGCCTCCGGCCAGCCGCCGGCAAGCCTCGGTCCCAGGATCAGACCGAAGGACCTGGACTTTGGCAAGGCGAAGAAGACCGCGCGCGGCCTTGAGGCCACCATAATTTATGTCGACCGGTTCGGCAACCTGATCTTAAACCTGCAGCGACTTTTCGCAGGGGATATGATGCTCAAGGGGATCAGACTGAAGAGGGTTAGCACCTATGGCGAAGGGCGGAGGATCGAACCGCTTATAACCCTGGGGAGTCATGGCTTTGCAGAAATTGCGATCACCCAGGGAAATGCCGCCGAGGCGTTTTGCCTGAAGGCTGGTGATCGCATCGAACTGGAGGAGATTTGAGTTGTTTGGAATTGAGTTCGTTCCCGATGAATCGGTACTGAAGATCGGCCATATGGCAAAGCTGGCAGAGGATGCCGGATTTAAAAATATCTGGATCACTGATCACTACAATAATAGAGATGTCTGGACTACCCTTGCTGTGCTCTCTTTACTGACCAATAAGATCTTACTCGGAACGGGCGTCACCAATCCCTACACCAGGAATGCGGCCATCACCGCCTCCAGCATCGCCTCCATTAACGAGCTCTCCGGAGGGCGGGCGATCCTGGGCATAGGTCCGGGGGACAAGGCCACATTCGATAAGATGGGGATCGACTGGGACAAGCCCCTCTCCCGGGTGAGAGATTCTGTGCTGGCGATCAGGGCCTTCCTGGCAAAAGAGCAGGTCAGTCAGGCGGGATTCAAAGGGGCGCAGATGTCCTTTACCACCTCAAAGATACCGATTTATATCGGCGCTCAGGGGCCGAAGATGCTGGAGCTGGCGGGAGCGATCAGCGATGGGGTTCTCATCAATGCCTCTCATCCCGATGATTTCAAGTTCGCTGTGCCCATGATCCGGCAGGGGGCCCAGAAGGCAGGACGCAGGCCGGAGGATGTTCAGGTATGCGCCTATGCCAGCTTCAGCGCGGACAAAGATCAGGCCAAAGCGGTAGGAGCCTCCAAGATCGTGGTGGCCTTCATCGTCGCCGGGTCGCCGGAGAACGTGCTGGAGAGGCACGGCATCAGCATGGATGAGGCGCGGACCATATCGGAGGCCATATCCCGTTTCGACTTCAAGGGGGCGATGGATGCTGTGACCCCGAGGATGACCGAGGCCTTCTCCATATCCGGAGCGCCGGCGGACTGCAGGGCGAGGGTGGATGAGCTGCTGAAGACCGGAGTCACCCAGATTGTGGTCGGCTCGCCCATCGGCCCCAATAAGGAGAGCGCCATAAAGCTCATCGGAAAGCAGGTCATAGGCAAATAAGCAAGAGAACAGGTAATAAGAACAGCCAAATAAGGTCAATCGGAATTTCAGGATTATGCGCGGGCTTTACATCGGGCGCTTTCAGCCCTATCACCTCGGCCATCAGGCGGTACTGGAGGAGATCTCCCGAGAGGTTGATGAGATTGTGATAGTGATAGGCAGCGCCCAGGAGAGCCACGGTCCTGAGAATCCTTTCACCAGCGGGGAGAGGATGGAGATGATCTATGCCGCCCTGGGGAAGGGAGAGCTGCGCAAGAAGTGCATCGTCACCACCTTGCAGGATATCAACCGCAACTCGTTATGGGTCTCTCACCTCCAGTCCATGGTCCCCTGCTTTGACCTGGTCTACTCCAACAATCCCCTGGTCATCCGGCTCTTCTCCGAGGCAGGGGTTGAGGTGAAAAAGCCGCCCCTATATCAGAGGGATGTGTACTCTGGATCGGCCATCCGCACTCTCATGCGGGTGGGAGGAGACTGGGAGAAGCTGGTACCTGGAGCAGTGGCCGGATTCATCAAGGATATCAACGGTGTGGAGAGACTCTGTCAGGTGTCGGGGAGCGACAGCGTCTTTACTGCGGACGCGGCTATAAAAAATTCTTTTTGCGAGTGAGGAGAGTAAGCCCCCTTCTGTTCTATGACGGCATTCAGCTTAGCGCCATACCCGAGCTTGGCTGGACGTCCATATTCGCAGCTCTATTTTGGCTTGCACCCAC
>JAXDAR010000253.1:0-4251 GCA_034679645.1 Methanothrix sp.
CGGTCCTGTGAGGTGGCCTGCGATCGGGTGCATGGTGGCAAAGGGCATGTGAATGTTCATTTTGTGGGAAGCTCGGCGTCCCTTCCCGTCTTCTGCCATCACTGTGAGGAGGCCTGTTGCACCATGGTTTGCACCACCGGGGCCCTGCATAAAGATGGGGAAAAGACTGCCTTTGATGTGGACAAGTGCACTGGCTGCGGACTGTGCCGGATTGCCTGTCCTTTTGGGGTGGTCCGGACAGACAAAATCGCTCACAAATGCGATCTGTGCTCGGGCCGGGAGATACCGACCTGTGTTATCACCTGTCCGGCCAATGCCCTGAGCCTGGATTTCGATCTCGCCAGCCGGAGAGCACGCAACCGTGCTGCTATGTTGATCGCCCGGGGAGGGAGAGCATGATAAAAGTCGATTATGGAAAGTGTTTGGGCTGCCTGGCCTGCTCCAATGTCTGCCCCAGCCAGAACATAGTCCTTTTCCAGAATACCGACACCAGAACCATTCACTGGAAGAGGTGCAAAGAGGAGTGCGATCGATGCGTCGAATTCTGCCCGGCCAAAGCACTGGCTCTGGTGCCCTATGATGAGCTGGTTTCTGAGCCCGAGATATCCTTTGAACTGCTGGCCTGCAGGATCTGCGGATCGCGTTATGCCACCTTGCCTCAGCTGATGAGGGTGGAGTCGTCCCTCCCTCCGGGGCTGCAGAAGGATGCCGACGGCCTGGAGTGGATCTGGATCTGCCCCCAGTGCCGGCGGGATATTGAGGCAGAAAAGGCGGCCCGACAGGTGGTGCGGGAGAGAAAGAGAACGGGCCCCTGAGGGCGATTCGATTCACCCTTTTGGGCTAATTATTTTTATCCCTGTCTTGCCTGATCCAT
Source organism: Methanothrix sp. (assembly GCA_034679645.1). GTDB lineage: Archaea > Halobacteriota > Methanosarcinia > Methanotrichales > Methanotrichaceae > Methanothrix. Next base: position 875 of record JAXDAR010000253.1, read on the forward strand.
TGACTAATCCACTCTGATCGTCAGGCCTATATTGTCCACTTTTGTCTCCACGGCGATGTTCAGGCCCACCGGCTCGATTATCTTCGCCAACTCATCCCGGCTGCGTTCGGTGACAATGGCAATGGAAGGGCCAACCGAGCTCATCCCCACGAACTCCAGGTCGGCATCTCGGAGAATACTCATGTAACGGTAGATCTCAAAGCCGTGATGCTCCACCTCTGCCCTCTTCGAGCCCCGGAACTCTATCTCCCAGATGATGTCGCCGATCTTTTTCAAGTCATTCCTCTCCAGGGCGGGGATGAGGTCCATGAGCATCAGATAGGCCTTAAGCTCACGGTCCTGATAATCGAGGTTTCTGGCTCGGTTCATGAGCAGATCGAACTCCGAGCGGCCGGCGGAGGAGACGATGGTGGGGGGAATGGTGATGAAGACGTTTTTGCCTTCAGCAAAGTGGTGCTGGTAGACCAGGGCCAGCTCGTCGCCGGTAATGACCATGCCGCCGTAGGTTGCTGCTGCCGGGCCCACACCGGTCTCAAAACCATTGGTAACCCGGCCATCCTCGGTCTCCTCCACGTAGTTGTGGCCGATGAGCAGACGGATCTGCTCTCGATTCAGGGGGGAGCCCAGAGCGGTGTTCATGGCATGGCCTAAAGCTAAGAGGACCGATCCGGTGGAGCCGAGGCCGACATGCTTTTTCTGGTGGTCGCGGACAACGATCCTGAATCCTCCTTCATAGCGGACGGTCTTTCTGAATACCTCCACAAAATGGCGGATTATGGGTTCCCGGGAATAGTCGATCTCCAGACCGGAGGGAATGCACTCCACCTGGGCGGAACAGTAGATCTGCAGAGCAAAACCCATGCCACCACCCCCAGGCCGGTTGGGGGCGAAACGGTTCATGTCCAGAACAGTCAGGTGGATTCTACCAGGAGCGGTCACAGTAACCTTCCCTGAAACCGGCGTGAGCCTGTAATCTTTCTCCAATCCCAGGGTCTTTATGCACTGGCCCGGGACAAAGGGCTGGAACTCATACTCAACCAGGTCCAGATCCCCGCCTCTGATCAGTATCTTTGCCAAGATCTCACCTCTATTGCTTCCTGTCCAGATCGAGCGGCCTTATATTCGCCGGTTGATGCTCTGCACTGAGGACTTCAGAGGAATAACATTACATTATTTGTCTACTGTCCTCTACCTATCCTCATCGACCACATCATACTCGTCCACATCGATGACCCGGCTCTTCTGGCTGCTTTTTCTGCTTTGATCTCTTGGGTCGCCCTGCTTTTTATGGAGCATATCCAAAAGAAGCGCACCCAGGCCGGAGAATGCAAGCAATTCAGCGATCCAGCGGATCTTTTTGTATCTCCAGAGCACCAGGCCGATCACTGCCTCGAGGAGGGTGATGAGAGGACTGGACCCTGCTCCGGGATTGGCTTTCGAGGCGCTGGATACGAAGTCCTCCGCCCTGGCCCTGGTTGAGGGTTTGGCGAACCATCTTAACGACCTGGTCAGACCGTTTGCCAGTGCCCCTTTGACCGCTTTATTTGCCAGAGCCGCGCTCAATGCCATTTTTACTAATCTCGTCAGCGTTCCCATCGAGCTACCCTCTCTTACTGCAATGATATATCATTATCTGCAAACTTCTCCGGCCATAGGGTCCTATCCCGGCTGCGCTGCTTGATCATCTCCTCTGCCTCGGCAAATGTGATGTCGAAGACCTCAGCCAGGATCTCTTTGGCGGCCGCCAGCTCCAGCTCTATCATATCTTTGCCTCCCGTTCGCGAGCTATGGCGGGCGAGGATGGAATGCTTTCCGGGCTTTTCCGGATTATCAGTGGCCAGTGGCATTAGCAACTCCTTTGATCACTAAAATTTAAGTAATTTGCTCCTGGACGGATTTGCCGGAAACAGACTTGGCGGAAATGGACTTGATGGAAATGGACTTGACGGGATTCGAACCCGTGGCCTCCGCCTTGCGAAGGCGGCGATCTACCACTGATCTACAAGCCCTGGATACTGGATTGTATATCTTTCCAAAACGAGAGAGGTGGTTTAAATCAGACCGACCTCTTCCACTTCCACAGACTCCACGCCGGGGAGGACTCTCACTGCTTCCTCGATCTCATCCGGGCTGCGGCCGCCCTTGTCATCCATGATGGTCACAACGATCAGAGCCTTGAGGCCAAATGCGATTGGTTTCTGCTCGATGGCATGCATTCTGGCGAAGCTGGGCACGGCCTTCCTGATATCCTCGGCCAGCTTTTCCAGGTCCACATCTGTGCTCTCAGGCATTACCTTCATTCTTACTGCTGCGTCTCCCAATTCTCTCACCTCATGGTCCTGTGAAGCCACAGGCCTTGCAGGTATAAACATTGCTCTGTTTTTTACATCTATTGCATCTGGCAATCACGGTTCCGCAGCTCGGGCAGGGAAACCTGGCTCCGCCCACGCCGGTCAGCGTAATGCCACATGATATGCATCTCTCTGGCAGTTCTTCCTTCATATTATCTCCTCCCTGGTAGACCTATTTCACTGTATAAACCTTCCCATCGGTCAATGGGATGGGGAAAGCTTCTATCCATTGATAAACGTGCCGCCTTTTCCGCTTCTCAGCGCCATTGCAAATGCCAGAGGATCGGTGCCGTTCAGCACCCAGATCCTCATTCCGGAGAGATCTCCCAGGAGGAGCCTTATGCTGCCCTGATCGATGCAGGTGTCCCTTCCCAGGAGCTGGCGGGCAGAAAGCTCCTCTGCTACCTGACCGTCGACGATCACGCCATCCACATCGGTGGCTTTGATCAGAGGCAGGCTCAGCCTTGCCGCTACCAAGAGAGCAATGGAGTCAGAAGTATAGTCCCAGGAGTGCTCCACGCAGAAATCCTCCTCGATCAGGGCCCGGTAGGGGAGAAGGACAGATGTCGCCCCTTTTTCAGGAAGGCTGACCTGGGAGGTGAGACGGGCTCCGCTTCCGTCTGCCAGGAAAAAGGCATACTGCTCCATGGCCAGCACCGCCATCCAGTGAGCGGCCTTTTCGCTCAGCCCCTTTCGGGCCTCGACTTCCCGGACCAGATCGGCAAACGGTCCCCCACCAGGCACCACCAGGAAGCTGAAGTCCTCTTCGTCCGCGAGAGAGATCAGGGCGCGCATGAGTTCCCGAGAGGTATCAATTAGGCTCCCCCCGAACTTCAGGACATAAGATGGCATGAGGATAAGTAAGGTTGTGCTCTGGTATTTCAGCCTCATCCTCTAATAGACGCCTGATCCATAGAGAGCAGAGATTGCATGAGAGAAGAGTGAGCAAGAGTGAAGAGTGAGCAAGAGTGAAGAGTGAGCAAGAGTGAAGAGTGAGCAAGAGTGAAGAGTGAGCATAAAAAGATG
>JAXDAR010000254.1:0-15542 GCA_034679645.1 Methanothrix sp.
ATATCTCCGCCAGGCTGGCCTCCCAGCTCGACATAGGGGACGGCCGGCTTCTTTCGCAGGCCGGAGGCCACGAAGAGGGAGTTGATGCCCGTGAGGTTCAGGGCCGCTTTGGTGACCACTGCTGGGGTGGGCGAGCCGCCGGGAGCCTCAGGCAGCTCAGGCATGGTGATAATTCTATTGGTCTCCACCAGTTCTGCGTCTGCCCCTGGAGTGTAGTCGGTGAGTTCGGGAGTGGTTCCCGCGGCGGAGAGGCCGGGAATCTTGCCGGTATCAGTATTTGATATGATGCACAGGAACAAAGGCCGCCTGGGCAGCGGCCCGAAATCGGGATAGATCCATTCTGGCATGAGCTACTATCGAGCGATCCCGGTATATTAAATCAACGCTGCATTATTTAATTCAATTAAATTTGAGTAGCGCTAAAGTATTTTTGAACTTTAACCAGCAGATGATCTCCTCGACAAAGGCTTATAAAGGAGGAGGTGAGACGGAGTGGCATTGTAGGCAAACGACGAAAAGTCTACCGCCTAATATTGGAAATATCGGAGGCATATTATTGGATAAGAAATACATGGTTCTTCCTCTGCTGCTGGTATCCTTCATCGCAGTGGGCCTGTCTTTAGGGCAGACCGCCAATAACACCAGCGTCATGGCAAATAACACCACCATGGCCAATAACACCACCCTGGCAAATAACACAAGCATTGCGTTGAATAATTCCAGCATAGCAGCAGTAGCCGGTGCAATCCTGGCAAATGAGACTCTTCCCTCAAATGAGAGTGCCATTTCAAATGCTACCGCCACGGCAGAGACTTCGGATTCTGGAAATGAGACCGCAATCCCCGTCATTGGCACCGCAGCCGGCACAGCAGCCAATCTGAACTACATCTGGTCGTTCTCCGGGATTGAGGCCGGCCCCATCACCATGGTTATCGAGCAGAACGGCAGCGATCTCCTCGGCCGGGCCAAGTATGAGCCGGATAGCGGAACAGCCTGGAACGCCGATGTTGTGGGCTCAGTGACAGGAGATAATAAAGTGGACCTGACCGTGAGCGCCATGAAGGATAATACATTGACCATAACCAGATTGTCGGGAGTCTTCGCCAATGAGGCCATCAGCGGCACCTTCACTCAGGTAAGCGAGGGCAAGATCGTGAACAACGGCACCTTCAATGCCATGTGGATCAATCCGGACACCTCCAGCTACATCCCGGCAACGGTACAGGCGCCGGTGACAGCGGCTGCTCCTGCTCCCGCAGAGGTCACCAATACCGCAGAGGCCCAGACTGTTGCAGTGAATGAGACCTCCAGCAAGCAGGCGGAGAAGAAATACGTCGATGTTCGTGAGTATAAAGATAAGATCGGCATGGGTGGAGACCTTAGCGGCATTCCTCCAGGCATGAGCGGATTGTAGATAGAAAGGATCTCAGGTGCCTGGCAACAGGCACATCTTTTTAGTAAAGGTAGAATGTGGTGGTTCTTAATGAGTGTCAAATACTTGATGAGAAGCTGGCTAATCCTTGCCCTGATCCTCTTTCTCGTCTGTGCTGGCTGTCCTTCCCTCGCCCAGGAGGCGGACAGTTCAGGCGCTGACATGGCAGCAGCCGATACGGCGGGATTGCAGCCGGCACTGCCGTCAATTGATGAATCCCTCTCGATTTCCAGTCAGTCCGCCCCCGATCTGAGCTATATCTGGTCGGTCTCGGGTTTAGAGATCGGTCAGGTGTTAATGGCCCTGAATCAGGAGAATGAGATCCTCTACGGCCAGGCAAAATACGAGCCGGATGGCCAGGATGCCTGGAATGCGGTGGTAATCGGATCGGTAAAAGAGGACCGGATAGATCTGGTACTGACTTACCTTGATGGCAGCGTGGAAACCTCCACCTGCCTGAACGGGACATATGACCCTCTGAACCAGTCGATAAGAGGCGACTTATTGAAGGTTAAAAATGGTGCGATCTCCGAGCGAGGCACCTTCGAGGCCATTTGGATCAATCCCGATACGGCCAGCTACACCCCTGCGGTCATAGTCACAAAGGCCGAGCTGGCTACAGTTCAGAGCGAACCGAGTAGTTCAGAGGTCCCAATGGATACTCAGGTAGCTGTAAAAGCGGGTACGGGCTCAGAAAGCTACTACCATGATGTGCGGCAGGATGCGACCCGTATCCTGACCGGGGTGGGAGATCTCAGTCAGATACCGATTGGAATGGGAGGAAGCGGCCTGTCCTGAAGTAACCGCAATAAGTGAGAGATTAGAGGCTCTGGAGGAGAGAGAATGGAGGCTCTGGGTATCAGATATTCATCGAAATATTTTCCCAGATCCTCCAATAAATATTTGTATACAAGCCTTGACCAATATCAACTTAAAAATTATTATTTAATCCTATACAAGTATGATCTGGTCTTTGCTTGAGCATGAGACTGAATTTCTCATTATCATATCCGTATTAGCATTTCTTCTCTCCCAGGCCTTTTGATAAGATGGATCAATCTGAGTTGCCCTCTTGTAGGCCTGGACTGCGGTGTAGCGTTCGCCTTTAAAATCATAAATCACACCCATATTGTACCAGGCCTCAGCATAGGACTCATTGAGCGCTACTGCATTTTGAAAAGAGCGCAGGGCTTCGTCATAATTGCCCAAAAGTCCCAGATCGATTCCTCTATTATTCCAGGCTTCAAAATCGCTTGAGTTCAGTTCGAGGGCTTTATTATAAGCCTCCAGCGATTCGTTATATTTTCCCTGTTGGGAGAGGTCGTATCCTTTCATGAACCAGTTAACTGAGGTCTCGTTAGTCTGCGCAAGACCGGTAGACGTGAATATAACAGATATGGATACTATCCCGACAGCAATGGCGGCCAAAAACAGGGAGACCTGGGCGGACTTCAGATTCGTTTTTATTCCCTCCTTGTTGCCAATTGCAGGTGCATATGATAAAGCTTCTGCATAGAATCCTTTGCGATTAAATCATGCTGGTTTGTCATTTTTTCCGGCGCCTTCGTGAGAGCTGATGATATCGGAGAATGCCCCCAAAACCCTCTTTAGCTCCTCTGGCGAGAGGCCATATGTGCTCAGCTTGAACTGGCGGGTGAGGCCGGGCTTGATGCCGCACACTCCCTTATCTTTCATCTCCCTGTAGAGGAAATAGCGTCCGCCTTTTGCCGTCTGGGAGATCTGGTAGAGCCTCTCGGCCAGGAAGAACATGAGGTCGTGGTTATGAGGACGGTCACCCAACTGAATGAGACCCATCTTCTCCATCTCGCTGGAGAACCACCTTGCTTTATCCACCTCCTCGGGCCAGCGGGCCACTCTCTCCACCACCGCCGGAAATGAGGCCATCAGGGTTAAGAGAGGCGCTCCGCGCACAGTGCAGCCCAAAAGCTCCACCTCTTTGTTCTTTTTGCTGGAGGAGAGCTTGAAGATGATCCGGGCATACTCCTCTGAGGCTCCAAGAAGGCCCACCGGCCCGCAGGCGGCCATCGATTTGTGGCCGCTGCCCACGATGATGTCCGCCCCCAGCTCATTAGCCTTAACCGGCATCCTGCCGACGGAGTAGGCGCCGTTCAGGAGGAGAGGCACGCCGTAGTCGTGGCAGACATCGGCGATCGCTCGCGCATCGGGTAGATTCCCATAGTTGCCATCAGGGTAGGTCAGGAGAGCCAGGGTCACATTCCCCTTCTGCTCATAGGCTTTCTCTATAGCCAGAGCATATCCCTCTGAATCTATGGCATAATCCGGCTCCTTGCTCGCGGTTACATACTCTATATTCAGTCCCGCCCGTTCCGCTGCCAGGACTGATGTATAATGGGCATTGCCATCCATGACCACAAAATCCCCCTTCTGGCAAAGGCTGTGCATGGCAGCGAACTTGCCCTCCCGCGCGCCGTGGGTAACTCTGACCTCGTCGATGTCCAGAAACTCCGGGAGGACGCCATGCACGAACTCCTCCACCGGAGGATTCTTGATCTGATCCAGCCTCCCGGCGCAAAAATCGCAGATGGAGTAGCCGTCGCCCCACTCCAGCAAAGCGGCCCTGGCCTCGGGAGTCAGTATCCCGCCTCTCTGCAGGGGATCAACATTTATCTGGGCGATATCCCTCTTAAGCCTGGTGAACTTCTCTAGGTTTTCAAGCATCACTCAACAATTAGCTCTCCTGCAGTATAATCCTTTGCCAGTATCAAACCATGTCAGCGTCAAACCTTGCCAGTATCAGGCAAAAGGTGATATATTTTCCAGGCAACTCTTCTTCAATGGTTCTGGTGATAGGCCACCGCACAGCCCGAGCGCTTGCTGCAGAAAACAGCCTGGAGGGAATTAGGGCAGCGAAGCGCTGCCGGGCGGATTATGTCCATATGGATGTAAGGCTCTCTCGGGACGGCAAGCTCGTGCTGATGCATGACGAGAGCGTGGACCGAACCACAGATGGCAAAGGGATGGTGGAGGATCTGGACTGCGTTGAGATCAACGCCATGCACGCCGGGAAAGAGCCGGTCCCCACTCTTTGCGAGGCCCTGTCCCTGGCGGAAGAACTGGAACTGGGGGTGGTGGTGGAGATGAAAGAGGAGGGTCTGGAGGCACTGGTTGCGGAAGCGGTGCCGGAGGAGAAGAGCATCATCACCTCCTCTTTTCACGCCAGCCTGCGCGAGATCAAGGATATCTCCTCATTAATGACCGGCATCATCATCACCTCACTGCCCATAAAGCCGGTCGAACTGGCCCTGTGGGCTCGTGCGGATGCCATATTTCCGGAGAGGGTAAATCCCCGTCTCTTCAAGGAGGCGCACGAGGAGGGTTTTGAGGTCTATCCGGGTGTAATCAATACGGCAGCGAAAGCTGCCTGGCTTCTGCGGCTGGGAGCAGATGGTCTCTTAACAGACGATCCCTGTCTCATCAGGGAGGCAGTGGATAAGCCGGTCTTGGCCACCGGCCGATCCAACTGCGAATACTATCCCTGCCACCATTTCCAGGGCCAGGACTGCACCCATTGTTTCTGTCCTCTATACCCATGCAAGGATGAGGAGCTGGGCAGGTTCGTGAGGACGAAGAGGGGCAAAAGGTTCTGGAGCTGTATCGACTGCAAGCTCGTCCACCAGCCGAATGTGGCAAGATATCTCTCCGATCACCCAGAATCGACTACCGAAGAGCTGAAAGCCCTCAGGGACTGATCTGATGGCTCAGATGGCTAAATCCCCATGGCCTCTGTGATAGCCGCTTATGATCCAGAATATAGCTCTAACCGACGGAAAGCTTTATTCATACCTGATGGAAAATGCAGGCCTCATGAGACATATTATGCTTGTACTGATTGCTCTGATTGCTCTGGTAGGGCTTATGCCTTGCGGCATAAGCAAGGATCCTGCGCCGTTTGAAATGACAACCTATAATGAAGCAGGTGATGCATCTTTATTGACCACTCCTTCTATCGCTGCTTTCTTGAATGACACCTGGGCGCCAACTCCTTTCGTGGCCCCCACTGCAAGCGCTCCCCTGTACACCAAGAAATCACCCAGCAATAACACCACCAACACAACATATGCAATCTACGACTTCCTGCAGAATGAGACCAACGCCACAACCAATGCCACCAATGCTACCCTGGATAACTACATGGTAAGAGGCGGCAGCATATATCAGTTCTTGAAGGACAACTGGACCTCTTCCACACCGGTTGAGGTCATCAAGAGCGCTCCTTTCACCAAGGGCAAGATGAGCTAAGCTCAATTATTTTTTAAATCCTGGATGGATTTGGGCTGGCAGTGGACCAGGTTGTGTCTCTGCCTGCCTGAACGATTTAATTGATTCTGTGCCTTCAGCTTCTTGTTCCGGTATATCTTCTGATATTGAGGCTCACCACATCAAAGGGAATGGTATGCCGGTCCTGCCGGAGATGATCCTGCAGCATCTGGCATTCCCGGCTATAGGATAAGGCAACCTCTTTTGCATAACCTATTCCCTCTGCGGTTAGCATGTACTCATATCGTTGCAGCCACTGGCCGTCTATCTCATAGTGCCTCTGGTCCTGATAGATCATGCCATTGGCCACCAGGATCTGGATGTCCTCAAAGAGCCTCTCGCTATAGGGAAATCCGTATTCAGAATGAAATGAGTAGTCAAATAAGCCGAAAAGGCCACCAGGGCCCAGATCTCTTAGCCTGGCCACTGTCCTGTAGAGCCAGGTTATATTTCTGATCCGGGGGACCAGGATCTTCTCGCCATATCTCTCGGAGAGCACATTGTGCAGAGTGTAGAAGAGAAGCAGCAGTCCATCGATGGGAAGATAACACTCGGAGCGGATGAATGTGAGCAGCTTTGCCGACTGCTCCCTTATCTCCTGCAGAGAGATCTCCGGCCGGTCGTCGGAAAAAAAGGATATGGCGATCTGCCGGGTCAATGATTTGACCAGGCCTGCTGCCAGGGCGGATTCGTCATAGAGAAAGCCGTCTGCCTCGGTCCTCATGGATCGGGGCACTCCGCTGCCTGCAGTGATGCTTACCAGGGCCCCGTATTTTTTGCAGAGGGTATCCTCAAAGAGCTTTCTCATCCTCCCGTGGCGGGAGATAGTGGACAGAGCCATTCTGATATCCGGGGCGAGAGAGCGGTGGTCGAACCTGGCAGCCAGCGGGATCTCCTGGCCGAACTTTATCCGAACGAGGAGGTCTCTGGAGCTGTCGCTTCCCTTCTCCCAGATGAACCTTAAGAGGTCCGGATCGGTATACTCCCGGAAGAAGAGTTCCATCCTCCTTTGAGCATCATCCTGATCCATCCTGGCCAGAGCGTTCTCCAGCGCAGCGAGGAGCATGGCTCTTATGGATTGAACAGAGGGATGATAGATGAGGGCATTGTAGTGATGGGCGCGGGCGATGAGCATCGATTCTGCTGCCGTCTGAGACATCTCTGCCCGGTAGTCGTCCTGGCCGGCCAGGATTATCCTCCCTTTGCGGATGACAAGGGACTGCAGGATCTGATCAGTATCCACCAGGCCCAGGGAGACGCCAGAGTGGTGGGAGTCTCTGAGCAGAAAGTCCACCCGGTCCGCATCCAGGTCGCCAACTATGATCTGGCCCAGAGGTAAAATCCTCCCCCGAGCGATCCCGGCCACTTCTGCAAATAGCTTATCAGCATCGCCGAAATCACTTTCTGCGATCTTTATGGCCTCCTCTCCGAAGGGATGACAGGAGATTATGTCCTGGGTGAACTCCTCGTGCCTGGAAGCCCTCCTGCCTCCCAGCAGGGGCTGGAGCTCGGGATTGCGGCTAAGGACTCCTTCCACGGCATGAGAGAGGGCGGAATGGCCCAGGTCGTGGAGCAGGCCCGCCAGCCGGACCTTGCGCACTTCATCTCCCGAGAGCTCCAGATGCTCGGCCATTCTCCCGGCCATATGCATGGTTCCTAAAGAGTGCTCAAATCTGGTGTGGTTGGCTCCGGGATAGACTGCTTCCACCAGGCCCAGTTGCTTTATCCCTTTCAGCCTCTGCACCGGACGGGAGCGGATGATCTGCCACTCCAGCGGGTCCACAGGGATGGATCCGTGGACTGGGTCGCGAATGGCATATCTCTTATTGCTCACCGAATCGCCTGATGATCGCTGATTGCTCGATGGGTTTCGGATCCATTCACTTCGGGGAGAGGAGAAGTATGGCCGCAGCCAGATCGCCTTTGGCTTCAATAAGAGCGGATCTGGCGTCCTCAGGCTTCGCTCCGGTCTGGGCAACCACTAAATCCACATCAGACTGGGGAATCTCAATGCTCTTCTCCACCCCTTCAGCCGCTCCGGATAGAGGGCGTTCAGTGGCATCGCCGGAGATCTGATAGCTCCGCTGGCCGTGGGCATCCATAATCGCGACGGAAGCGTTATTCAGTACGATCTCCCTGTCCGGCATGCGGATGATGACCTCGGTGACATTTTCCAGCTCATCGATGTCGATTCCCATGTTCTTGAGCATGCCTTTCATCTTCTTGGGGCTCATGCCGCCCCTTCCTCCTAAACCTCCTAAACCAGGAAACATGTCAATCACTCCTATCCACCGAGTCGATATTATCGTAGGTAAAGATATCTGTCACTATTCTACAGTCGCTACTCTGCAGCGTTTTTGTTAAGCGTACTGCTGAATTGAAAATTTTAGAGGCATTGGATCCCTTCCGATGGCATCGAAGCATTCAGCAGTTAGCCCGCATCTGAATCCAGCATCATCTTTATAAAGACCGGATATAATTAGCTGCACGGGTGATCGCTTGAAAAAGATTATCTCAATTGTTCTGGCTTTATGTTTTGTGTCCTTATTTGGGATTGCAGTATCTCAAAATGACGGAGGTAGCTCCGGGGAGAATCTGACCGTCCTGAAGCAGGATAGCGGAATGAATCTCTCCTTGATGAATATGACACTCTACAGCGCCGCCATGGATATGGATGCATTTTCCGTGGGCGAAGCGGTTAAGTTTAAAGCCCCCAATCCCGGCTGGAAATTAAAGCAGATAAGAGTCACAGGCTGGAACGGCTTCGATGGAAATACTTCGTCGATCCCCGAGTCGGATAATTTCCTGATTGAGGTCAGAGATGCGGATTTAAATCTCCTTTACAGGATGGCAGATACCCAGAATGCTTACTTCACTTTTCCGGTCCCGGTACTCCGGGCAATAGACGTGCCTTCCATTCCCGTGACGGATGAATTCTATATCATCTTCTATGATCGGGGATCGATGTTTATAGGGATGGAGCTGGAAAATGCGACTGACAACTCCTATTTCTATGATAATCTGTATTCTGAGCTTCTTCCGGTCGAGTTCACCGATGCGAAAAATACGACAACGAAGGTCAACTGGGTCATCAGAGCAGCGGGCGTGTGATAGGAAAGATATTTCCAGGTGATTATTTTGAATAAAATTATTTTTTTAATATTTGTATTTTTCTGCATGGCGTTTTGTTCCGGGGCTACTGCCATAGAGGATTCCTCCTGGTCGGATTTGACCCTACTCAAGCAGGATAGCGGAAAGAATGAATCTGAGATGAACATCAGCCTGTTCTCAATAATAGATGTGTTTGGGGTCGACGGCCTGGACAATGGTGAAGCGGTGAAGTTCAAATCACCCCGGTCCGGCTGGAAGTTGCATGGGATTCAGGTGCTGGGTTGGAGCGGCTTTAATAATACCACTCAGACCTTCCCCATGGACAGCAATTTCCTCCTTGAAATCAGGGATAAAGACTTAAATCTTCTCTATAAGTTCGCAGATGCCCAGAACGGCTACTTCCTCTCCGATCAGGGGCCCTTCTACGGATTGATAGAAATTCCCCCATTGGCTGTCACTGAAGAGTTCTATGTGGTCTTTTATGACCGCGGTGGCATGTTCGTGACCATGGAGCGGGATAGCGGAACGGGCAACTCATTCCTCTACCGCGATAGAAGTCTTGAGCCTGCTCAGTTGATTACATCGACCAATGAGACGATTGATATAAACTGGATGATCGAGGCTTGGGGCAGGTAAGTGCAGGCAAGCTCAGGCAGCGCAATTGAGGAGCTGAAGGATTAAGGGCTGGGAGGAGTTTCAGGTACTCTTCTGCAGGCCATTTCCTTTGGCGAAAACAAATTATAGTTGCACATCCCAGACTCTGCTGATGTTCGAGTCTCGTGTTGCCTGTATCTGCGGCCTTCCGGGAATTGGAAGCGTGGGTAAGGTGGCTGCCGACTATATCAGCACTGCATTGGGATGCAGCAGCGTTAAAACTTTTTTCTCCCCCAGCTTTCCTCCCCAGGTGATGGTCTCGGGCGGCCGGGCAGAGCTTATGCACGCAGAGCTGTTGCGTTCCCGTGATAAGGAGAATATTTTTGTACTCTCGGGGGACGCTCAGCCCCTGGATGTGCTGGGAATGCACGGGCTGGCAGGAGATATTCTGCAGGCAATAGAATCGGAAGGGATTACAGATGTGATAACTCTGGCCGCTTTTGTGGGAGAGACAGCGGAGAGCATACTCGGTACGGCCACCGATCCAGAATCGGCAGCTCAGCTCCAGGATTCCGGCATTCCCCTGCTCAGGAGCGGTGCTATAGGCGGCATGAACGGCCTTCTGGCAGGGCTTGCGCCCCTCTATAATATGAGAGGCTATTGCCTGCTGGGAACAAGCTCCGAAGGCGATCTCGTCGATGTCACAGCGGCGATGAACCTTCTTTATGCTCTAAGAGATCTCTTCAATCTCGAAATGGATTTCTCCCTGATGGAGTCGATCCTGGTTGAGGAGGAGCCTTCCCCTGGAGAAGTGGATATGAACTATTGTTAAACCGCCTTTGCCACCAGCGATCCCCTGGGGACATTCAGCTTTGCCGCCACGGGCTCGCACTTGGCACGCATGATGTAGATCAGCCTGCCCTTCAACCTGTGGTCGAACTCAGACATGGTCTCGAAGTTGCCCATGCCTTTTGAAATTATCAGCCATTGCGGATCGAAAAGGAGAATCGAGGCCTCCGGGCTCAGGTGCTCCAATGCCGTTCCCACCACATTGCCGGTCGGTATCACATCCACATCTGAGAAGCTCTCCAACTCGCGAAAAGTGACGTCATTGAGGATGGGCTCGGATTTTGAGCCCACCACCACAGTCTTGCCCATCTCTTTCAGCTTCTCGATCACGAACAGGTCGAATATGACCTCTCCGCAATTGTCTGTCAGATAAAAGATATTATCAAATGCCTGCAGCCGTCTTTTGATCTCATCCATATCCGCCTGCAGGATCTCACGGAGGGTATCAGCGAAGACCCTGCCGAAAGTGGAGTTGTCAAAATCGTGTCCTTTTACTCCAAACTCCATGGAGTTGGCAGCAGAGGCTATTCTGATCAGGGCCTCAGTCTTATCCTCTGACTGATCATAAAACTCCTTTGCCCCTGGCAGAAGATCCCTTGCCACCTGGTTGCTCTCTTCCTTCAGTTCCCGATAAGGATCGGTGCTTTTGCTTCTTCTCTTGATGATCAGCTCCCTCTCCGTTCCCATCAGTGCCGGAACCCCGCCCTTATGGCTGGCCATGAAGTCCAGCAGCTCTTCTACGGCCGCTTTTTTGTCCTCCTCCCGGGTGAAGACCAGATCGCACTCGAACTTCGCCCGGTCCAGGAGGCAGGGATAGCAGTTGGATGCCACCCTCAATATGGCCACCTTCCTGATAACACCCGGATGACATCGGGGATAACCCTCTCACCCACATGAATGCAGGATCCGCCGGAAAGGACGAATATAAGGCCCTTATCGCCCACTGCCTCCTTAATTATCTGGGCCATTCTGGGATAGGCCTCGAAGGTGAGGTTGAATCCTCCATAGTCGTCCTGATGAGAGTCATGGCCGAAGATGACAAAGGCTATCTGGAAATCGAAGTCCTTCGCCAATTCCAGGCTGCTCTTGAGCGCAGATAGGAACCTCTGATTGTCTCCCCCAAAGGTTAGGCCGATATCGTAGTTGTTTTTCTGAGGGTCGTGTTCCTCGCCGCTGCCACTGTGCAGGTTGATGTGAAAAACATCTGCATCGTCCCGGAAAAAGTCGCGTGTGCCATCGCCGAAATGGGGGTCCACGTCCACGATGAGAAAGCGCTCAAAGCCCATCTCCCTCAGGCGCAGTATGGTGATGGCCACATCGTTGAAGTAGCAGAAGCCCCAGCAGCTTCCTCTTGAGGCATGGTGACCGGCGGTTCCGGTGAAGGCGAAAGCTGACTGTGCCTGGCCGGTGGCCACCATCTCCGCCGCCATCATCACGCTCCCTGCAGAGAGAATGGCCACATCCCGGTACTGATCCGTCTCCATGTTGGCCATGTGGGCCTCGGTATGAGCTTTTCCTACCAGCTCTATTGGAGCAGGCCTGGCCCGGAAGACCTGCACCTCACCTCCGTCCACCAGACCCGACTCCATCAGCTTCTCGAAGGAGGGCTGAATCCTCTCTTTCAGAACACTGAATCCATGCCTGCCGAAATCCTCATGATATGTTATAGCGACCTTCATTGCCCGTTCCTCTAGAGCTCGGTTATGCGGGGATACCTCTCCAGCAGCATTCCTTCCACCACTATGGGCATAGCCCTCTTGGCATCCCTGACTGCGCTGTCCAGCTCCCAGTCCGATGAGGAGCAGATGGTGATCAGAGGCTCGCCCTTCTTCACCCTTTCCCCCATCTTCTTGTGGATTATGACTCCCGCCTTCTGGTCGGAGGGAGCGCCGGCCATGCGAGCCAGCTCTACCAGCCGTTTGTTGAAGAAGGCCACCACATATCCTCCCGCCGGGGCCAGTATGTCTTCGCAATTCTCGCCGATAACGATATCCTCGCTCTTCACTTTGGGATTGCCTCCCTGGGCCTCGATGATCTGCATCAGCTTGGCATGAGCCTTGCCACTGGTCAGGATCTCCTCTGCAGCGGCGTATCCTTCTCCCCGTCCTACCACACCGCCCATCTCCAGCAGTATTCCTGCCAGTGAGAGGCTCTTCTCCTTCAGGCTGTTGGGCCCGGGCTTGTTCTCCAGAAGGGCAAGTGCCTCGCGCACCTCCAGGGCCGGTCCTATGGTCCTGCCCACGGGAGAGCCTCCAAAGGTCATGGCACATTCCACCCGGATTCCCAGTTTGTCACCCAGGTCGATGAGGTCCTTGGCAAGTTTTCTGCCTTCTTCTGGCGTGGTCAGCTTGGTGCCCGGCCCGACCGGCATGTCCACCACCACGGCATCAGCGCCTACCGCCCCTTTCTTGGCCATGATGGAAGCGAGCATCTGGCTGTAGGGATCTATGGACAGTGCATACTCCGCTTTGATCAGCTTATCATCTGCAGGGGCGATATTGGTGGCTCCGCCCCAGACTATCACTCCGCCTACCTTCTCGGTGATCTCTTTGATCTCTCCCGCGCTGAACTCCACCGGGGCTAAGACCTCCATCAGATCGGCTGTACCGCCTGCTCCGGTTATGGCCCGGGAGCTGGTCTTGGGGATGAGAAGGCCGGCTGCGGCCACGATGGGCACGATGAGGAGGGAGACCTTGTTTCCGGGAACGCCGCCAATGCTGTGCTTGTCCATTACCGGGTGGGTATCGTAATGAATCCGCTCACCGGTCTCGATCATTGCTTTGGTCAGCCAGACCACCTCCTCCGAGGACATGTTATGAATGTAGGAGGCAGTGACGTAAGCGGCCAGCTCGATGTCGCTGAGGTTGTTGTCCACGATGTCCTGCACAATGGTTCTGATCTGATCCTCGTTGAGCCTCTGGTTGTCCATCATGCTTTTTATGTGGCAGATGGATGCCGGTTTGGGTGCGGGCTGTATATCCACATCCACCGGATTATTAAGCTCTTTGAGGGCCTCGGTGAAGATGCCTATCTCTCCAGGCTTGACCATCTCCATGGTGGTGTCGAGGAGGGCAGTGGTGACTGCTCCCTTGGTCCTCACCTTGACCCGGTCTCCAGGGTTCAAGCCCCTCTCCCGAGCATCGAAGACATTGAGCATAACCTTATGCTGACCAATCTCTATATCAAAGGGTCGAACTTGCAGCATTTTTTATAACCTCATTTAAGCAGATTTTTCCAGCAGCGAAAGCGATCTTATCCATTCTCCCCGCGCCTCGCGCGTGGTTCCCACCACCAGGCGAAGACCGCTGGCGATCTCCTCCAAGACGCCCTTCGCTTCGATTCTCTCTCCGGGAAGGGCCTGGCCGGCGTAGGTATGAGTGAAACTGAGAATCTCCTTTACCTCGGGATGATCCAGCCGGAATATGGCCGGGCTGTCAAAGGCGAACTCGCAGTCTATAACACGAGCCTCGATCAACCCCTGGCCGGCAGGAGTGCCCTCTTCCAGCGGCTGGATCTGGTCCCAGTCGCGGGTGAAGAGCAGATCGAAGTAGATGCCATCGATCATTCCCCGGTTTCCTTTTCTCTTCTCATGGAGGATGAACTCCTCCAGGCAGATCTCGGGATTTCTTTTGGTGTATATCTTCTTCCAGGTATCTTCATCCAGATCCTGGATACTGCCCTCCTTCTTTGCCCGGTCCACTATATCTCTGGCCTTCCACCACATGGGACCGTAGACCACGAAGTCGATATCCGAGCCTGGAGCCTGCAGTCCTATGAGCCTGGAGCCGGTGATTCCCATCTTCTCCCAGGGCACTCCTGCTTGATTGAGAATGCGGGCGATCTTATCCGTCTTTCCATCCCTTTCGATTGTACTTCTCAGGCCTACAGAGGGATCGAAGAGGCGGACTATGTCTGATTCAGGGACCACATGAAGGTCGCTGATATAATCTGGCCGGTTCCGGCGCAAAAAATCAAACGCCTGGTCGAAGTCCATCTTTCGATAGTGTATTCCTCCAGCGATCCGTTCCCCTGCCGGGTCGGGAACGTAGCGGAGCAGAGAGCGAAGGCCATGGGGGTGGCTGTAGTCCGAGACGGCAAATATCCAGCCCTCGCGGGTCTCGAAGAAGTCCCTTATCCGGGCTCTCACTTTATCGCCTTCATCACCTTATCCAGGCCTGCGCCCGGTCGAATGATCTCTCTTTTTTCCAGGTCCAGCAGGGTCGAGGCCTGGCAGTACCTGCATCTGCCACCATCAACCACCAGGTCCACCCGGTCCTCTATCTCTCTGGCCACCTCCTTTGCGATCACCGGAGCGGCCCGGCCGGTCCGGTTGGCGCTGGTGGAGGTTATAGGTCCGCAGATATCGATTATTCTGAGAGCGGACTCGTGGTCCGGAAACCTGATGCTAACCAGAGGCGAGCCGGCGGTGAGTATATCCGGGACCACGCTCTTTTTTCGGACCAGGATGGATACCGGTCCCGGCAGGAGTTCCTCTAAAATCTTCATGTCCTCATCGCGAACCTCAGCCACGTTTCTGAGCATTTCCAGGCTGGAGACCGCCAGAGAGATGGGCTTGGAAAGAGGCCTTTTCTTGATCAGAAAGACTCTCATAACCGCCTGATCGTCCAGGGCATTGGCCCCCAGGCCGTAGACGGTCTCGGTGGGGTAGACTACAGCTCCCCCTCCAATGATAAATCGAGCTGCACTGGCGATCATGTATTATTTCCGCTTGATATTGGCTATATCTCCCAAAGTGAGCCCCCTGCCGGAGCCGCCGGACTTGACCTGGGCCTCGCTGGCCTGGTCGGTCAGCTTGATCTTGAGCTCCCTCTCCAGCTTCTTTCTGACCTCATCCTCAGGCGATATGTCCTCTCTCTCGATCTTTTTCAGGAGCGTGGCCTTCTCCTTGATCCTCGCTCCCAGCTCCTCCGGCGACAGTCCCAGGCTCTCCCGCGCCTCTCTGATCTTGCGCCCGAAATCAGGGACCAACTCCACCAAATCCTTGAATTGGTCGCGCGGTTTGGGCCGCTGAACGGTAAAGGCCCTCTCCACAGGAACCATCTTCCGCGGGACAGGTGTCCATTTGTCCTCTGGTTTTCCGAAGCGCGCACAGCTTTTGCATACTTCCATAGTTGATCGGTCAATCACTATCTTTTGGGGTAAACCTGAGATCTCGGCGCCGCAAATCTCACATTGCTTCTCGGTCATTTCGGAAACCTTTATACGGGTCAAAGTTTAATAACCTTTGTAATTATGG
>JAXDAR010000255.1:0-3620 GCA_034679645.1 Methanothrix sp.
TCCGGTTATCAGAGCAGAGACGCCCTGCTTTGCCACCTCCTGGGCGGCCTGTATCCCTGCGCCACTTGCTGAATTGACATTGGCGTTGGGAATGGATATCTCGCTCATCCTTTCCAGGTCGACCACCACGAAAAAGGGGCACCGCCCAAATCTGGGGTCCATGGGAGCGTCAATGCCTGACGCTGCTGCAGTAACACATACCTTCATCTCAAGCCTCGCATTATACGATAATCACTGCACGGAATAATTATGCATATATGCGATTTAGTATTTAAAGATTCTCCAATTGCTAATTCTGCATAGCCGCATCCTGCGTACCCGCAACCTGCATCCCCTTCATTTCCATATCCGTCCCGGCAAGGCTCTTGACCAGATCCTCCAGGCTCTCCGCCTCAGTCTGGGCGCTCTCCACACCCGCCTCAGCACAGGCGTATCCAGGACCCTGTCCGGCCAGGCTCTCCTTGCATATGACTACATCCGGCTTGAATGCCAGCAAGAACCGGGAGACCTTCAGGCCTTTTCCCTTGGCCAGATTGCTGTAGGGATTTGCCACCATCTCCTGTCTGCGAATATCCTTCCTCTGCAGGTCTATATCTACCAGGGCGAAGTAGGGCGACTCGCCGAAGTGTCCGCTCAAAGTCCCCCTGGCATCTTGCAGGGCAATGGCATATCTGAGACTGCTCCTCTGAATGGGCTGATAATGAATGGTGACCCGGTCCACCTGGGGCAGCTCTTTTTTTATCTCCGCCTCGATGCGCCTTCCGGCCATATGGGCTCTCCTGAGATCCAAGACTCTGAATTGCAGACTGGCCTGGACGAAGAGATAGCGCCCCGAATTCCTGGCCACCAGCTCCCCGATTCCGGCAACCTCGGGTGCCAGCATTATCAGGGAGCGGATCTTCTCCAGGGTCTTGAGATCCACTGAGGCGTCCAGGAGGACACGCATGCCATCCACCAGGATGCTCCAGCCCTCTTTGACTATCACCAGGGCTATGATGGCCGCAGCAATCCGGTCCAAAGGCAGGCCAGTGTTCCGGGCAGCCAGGGCCAGGAAGACCAGGGAGGAGGTGAGGACATCAGCCCTGTGCTGCACGCCGTCGGCTATGAGGCTCGGAGATCCCGTCTGGCGTCCCACCCGGATTTGAAAGCTGCCGAATAAATAAGGGAGCGGGATGATGGCTGCCACCGCCAGCAGAGCATATCCCTGATATGGGGGAGCCTGTGGAGCGGCCAAAGCCGCCTCCCGGATTATCTCATAGGCGGTGGCAAAGAGCAGAAAGGAGATGGCGATGGAGGCCAAATTTTCCACCTTGTACAGCCCCAGGGGAAAGCTTTCGCTCTTCCTCTCCGAGATCTTCAGGCCCAGGATTAGGGCGGCCGAAGCCAGGACATCCACCAGGGAATGAACTGCATCGGCTCGCAGAGCCAGGCTGCCGGATACGGCGGAAAGAAAGAGCTTGGCTGCCACCAGGACCAAGTTGAAGAGCAGAGAATAAAGGGCAACCCTCAGGACGGAGGGCGAAGGAGCTGAATTATTCTCGGCAGGCTTCGGAGATGTCATATGCTTATGGATCAGCCACTGATTATTCCATCATACTCCTGCATAGAGAGGTACTCAGGGCGGTACTCAATGCCACGCCGCTCAAGGTTATTGACAAAGGCCCGCAGATGATTCTCCGATCCCCGTTTAAGATTGGAATAAACCAGCTGGATATCCTCCTTATCTGTCTGGGCCATTCGCTCCTCCAAATCGAGTATATCTAACTCCTCTATGGACGCTCCTACCCGAAGGGCCTCCTCTACTGAAAGCCCTCCCCGGCTGACCAGATCATTATAGAGGCTCTGCAGGGTTTCATTAGAGAACTCCCCCGGCGGATTGGCTGGACTGGCCAGAGAGTATCTTACCAGGAGCGTCTCCACTGCGGCCTGGTGAGTTCGCTCCGCTCGGCCGATGTTATCAAATACGCGCAGACTCCATATCTCATTGAGGGAAGAATAGACATCTCCCGCCAGCTTCTCCTCCTCGGCCATAAAGAGCAGCCCTTCTTCCTCCGGGGAAGTGAGAACGTTGGAGGGCTGGCCAGCCAGAGCAAGGTTCAAAGCAGTGTCGTTGACCGAGGTGGTTTGGTTTTCGTCCACCACCATCAGATCCTCACCAGAAGCAGATACAGTACTCACTGCGGAGATCAGCAGCAAGCTGAGGCTAAATATCAATATCTTCATTGCATTCACCTAAGAAACTCGTCCTTTTATCAAAGCCAAGAAGACCTAATCAGCAATAATGTCGGAAATTATTTAAATATTGGCAAGTAGAAGACCAAGCTCTGCCCTTTATTCGGCGGGATGAGTCCATTTGGAGGGGAAAACTAAAAAGTCCCCATCAGGCCAAGTCCGATCATCATCACGGCGAATCCGGCTATTATTCCCAGGTTGGTAAGATGCTCGCTGCCGTACCTGTTGGCTATGGGTATCAGCTCATCAAAGCATAAGAAGACCATGATCCCTGCCACCATGGCCGAGGCTGCCGCCAGCAGCCAGTCGCTGAGGAAGGGATAGAGCAAAAGAACGGCCAGGATTGCACCCAGGGGCTCGGTCATTCCAGCAGCAAAGGAGAGCAGGCAGGACTTTCTGCGGTCGGATGTGGCGCAGTAGAGAGGAAGGCTGCAGGCCAGTCCCTCCGGGATGTTGTGTATGGCAATGGCCACTGCTATCGGCACGCCCAAACGCAGATCCGCCAGAGAGACCAGGGCTACGGTCATGCCCTCCGGAAGGTTATGGATGGCCATGCCCAGGGTGGTCATGATGCCGCTGCGATAGAGGCGGTTGCAGTGAGAGTCCATCTGTCCGTCCATGTGCATGTGAGGGATGATCCTGTCCAGCAAATGCATCAAGACGAGTCCAATCAGGAAAAATAGATTGGCATGGGCGAAACCCAGAACGGTTTTCGAGCTGCAGAAGAGGTCGACGAAGCCCACATAGATCATCACCCCCGTCGCAAAGCCCAGGCTAAGAGAGAGATAGCGCAGATCGGGCCTGGGCATGAAGTAGGCTGCCAGGCTGCCTATTCCGGTGGCGAGACCCGCCAGAAGGGTCAAGGCCAGGGCGGCTAGAATATTGCCTTCCACAAAGAATCAAAGTAGTCGAATATATTTCAATTTGCTGCCTGAATCAGATTCAGTATATCCTTAAACGAGACTGAATTCAACAAAAATCATTTCGGCGTCCATGAGCACCATTTCATTGGATTTTTTTTTCTCCAGGGCTGAAATAGTATCTAAGCCATTTGACGCTGCATCGACCCTGATGTCGAGCGGTGAATTGACTGAGGGTGAACGGCCATCTCTTCTCCGGATCTTTTCCGCTTTCAAGTCTGTCTGCAACGAGCGCATTTTAGAACTAACCTCATATAAGAGCATGCAGAAGCCGTACGCATGAGTGAGAGCACATCCCTGCCGCGCGATCAGGTGGCACGACCTCCATCGCGGGTACGGGAGATCGCCCAGCTTACGCTGGCGCACCTCATTAACGACATCTATGCTCCGGTACTGATGGCACTCCAGCCGCTTCTCATTACCACGCTCGGGTACAGTTATGCCCAGGCAGCGCTCCTCCCGGTGATG
>JAXDAR010000256.1:0-12300 GCA_034679645.1 Methanothrix sp.
AGCCCATCGCCCTACCTGGCTAGGCCACAGCCCCGGTTTTAAAGCGGGCCGAGAGGGATTTGAACCCCCGACCTAAAGGTTAAGAGCCTTTCGCTCTGCCTGACTAAGCTACCGGCCCGGACCCCACAATGTCAATGCCTTATTTATACGTTTCGGGTGAAGCAATGACATGAGAAGCACTGTGCAAGGACGAGGAAAACAGCAGAAAAGGTCTTGAGATGTCTGGGGAAAAGCCGGAAAAATGGAGGGGCAGAATCCCTCCTCCTCCCAGCATTCCTCAATAGGTGTTGATGTACCTCTCGATCTCCCAGGGATGGACGAATTTATTGTACTCCTCCCACTCCAGCATGCCCAATCGCATGATATTCTCATAGACATGCTCGCCCAAGGCCTCGCGTATCACCTTATCCCCTTCCAGGTTATCCAGAGCTTCCTTCAGGTTGGAGGGCAGAGTCCTGATTCCCAGGGATTCTCGTTCTGCGGCAGTGAGGTGGTATACATTCAGATCCACCGGGTCACCGGGGTCAATGCCCCTCTTTATTCCGTCCAGACCCGCAGCCAGGACGACGGCGAATGTCAGATTGGGATTGCAGCTGGGATCAGGGGAACGGAACTCCACCCGGGTGGACAGTCCCCGACCGGATGGGATGCGAATGAGAGAGGAGCGGTTCGGCCCGGACCAGGTTACATACACCGGAGCCTCAAATCCCGATACCAGGCGCTTATAGGAGTTGATCAGGGGATTGGCGATGGCGGTGATTGCCCCGGCATGCTCTATCAGGCCGCCCACGAAGAACCTGGCCAGGTCACTGATGTTGAGAGGAGTTTCGGGATCGTAAAAGGCGTTCTCTGAGCCCCGGAAAAGGGAGATGTTGACATGCATTCCGCTGCCGGCAGCGCCGAATACGGGCTTGGGCATGAACGTCGCCCTCAGGCCGTGGCTCATGGCAATGGTCTTGGTGACGTACTTGAATGTCACCACCTTATCGGCATTCTTGATGGCATCGTCATAGACGAAGTCTATCTCGTGCTGCCCCCGCGCAACTTCATGGTGAGAAGCCTCGATGGTGAAGCCCATCTGGATCAGAGCCCTGGTTATCTCCCGGCGCACATCCTCTGCCAGGTCCACCGGGCCCAGGTCGAAGTAGCCCCCAAAGTCGTGCGGAGTGGTGGCAGAGCCGCCATTTTCTTTCTCAAATAGGAAGAACTCCAGTTCCGGGCCGACGTTCATTTTGAAGCCCATCTCCTTCGCCCGCTCCAGCTGCCTGTAAAGCACCCGGCGAGGAGCGCCCTCGAAGGGCAGTCCATTGGGAAGATGCACGTCGCAGATCAATCGAGCCTCATTGACATCGTCCTTATTGCTCCAGGGCAAGAGGCTGAATGTGGAGAGATCGGGCCGGAGGACCATATCCGACTCCTGAATTCTGGCGAAGCCCTCGATGGATGATCCATCAAAGGAAATGCCGCTCTTCAGAGCCTTACCCATCTGGGTGGCGGGAATGGCGACATTCTTCACTATTCCCGATATATCGGTAAACTGCAAGCGGAGGAACTCAACGTTCTTCTCCTGAATGACCTTAAGCATCTGCTCTTGGGAATACATTCCGTTATCATCTCCTGCGCGACCCGCTGGGCACCTGCAACAAGCAGAAACTTGCGGGATTGGGGCCAGAGCTATCCCTGGGCATCAATGAAGATGCAGGACTTATGCCTCTGCCTCAACCCGTTGTTTTATATAACTAACTGATGAGGAAACGGGGCCAATAGGAGCGCTCTGTCTCCATAAATGCCAGAGGGCCAAATATGCTTATCTAGGGTTAAAATCTTCCAATGGATCTGATGTCCGGCAAGAGAGTTCTGGTAGTGGATGCGGGAGGCAGAGGAAATGCCATAGCCCATGCCTTTGCCCGTAGTGGAGCAGTGGAGAGGGTCTTTGTCGCCCCGGGCAATGCGGGCAGTGAGATGATGGACAAGTGCCGTCTGGCAGCGATCGATGGCAAGGTGCCCAAGAGCACGTCCGAGCTGCTCAATTTTGCAGAAAAAGAGAGGATCGATCTTGTCTTCGTCGGTCCGGAAGGCTATCTCTCGGAAGGAATCGTCGATATATTCCAGGAGGAGGGCCAGAGAATCCTGGGGCCGAAAAGGGAGGCAGCGGTTCTGGAGAACAGCAAATGCCGGACCAAGGATCTTCTTAAAAGGCTGGATGTCCCGGTCCCTCCCTGCCAGAACTTCAGCGATCCCCAGGAGGCAAAGGAGTACGCCCGCCAGCGCTGCGCCGAGGACCCGGGAAGAGGACTGGTGGTCAAGGCAGATGGCCTGGCAGCGGGAAAGGGCTCCATCCTCTGCTCCACCCCGGAGGAGGCTGCATCGGTCATCGAGCGGATCATGGTAAGCCCTAGGCTCTTTGGCGGTGCAGGAGACCGGATAGAGATCGAGGATCGATTGGAGGGCAGAGAGCTGATGTTCTTCGCCCTGAGCGACGGCCGGACCGTCCAGGCGATGCAGTCCGCCCTGGACTACAAGCAGGCCTTCTCTCCCGATGAGATGGTGGCCATCCGTCTCTTCAATAAATTGGCAAATAATCCCAATATGGACAACAATCCCAACACCGGTGGCATGGGCGGCTTCTCTCCTCACCCCTGGCTGGATGAGGAGCTGACGGAGAGGATAATGAAAAAGATCGCCCTCCCCACGGTGCGCGGCTTTCTGGAGAGCTGCGACCAGGAGTACAAGGGGATAATCTACTTCGGCCTGATGATCTCCGAAGATCGAGAGCCTTCAGTACTGGAGATCAATGTCCGCCTGGGAGACCCGGAGGCAGAGGTGATACTTCCCCGGCTGCAGACCGACTTCTACCAGCTATCCAATGCCGTGCTGGATGGCAGGCTGGATGAGATTCCCCTACAGTGGTCGGACGACTTCTGCCTGGGGATATGCGCCATATCCGGCCGGGCGATCAGGCCCCTCTCCTCCACCGGCCCGGAGCGTCCCGGCTATCCGGGGGAGCACTACACCAATATGCCCATAAACGGCCTGGATAAGGTGGACCCGGAGGTCATAGTCTACCATAACGGCACCGCCTGGGGCACCGACGCCTCTGGCAAAAAGAGGCTATACACCACAGGCGGTCGGGTATTCACCCTGGTCGCCCGCGACAGGAGCCTGGCCGGGGCCAGGGCCAAGGCCTATGAGAATATCAAACGGATCCGTTTCAATGGAATGCGCTACAGGAAAGATATCGGCCTGGGCTATATCTGAAGGATCAAAGAAAGGAGATCGAGAATGATCATATTCGGCCTGGAAGGCACCGCCTGGAACCTCAGCGCCGCTCTGGTGGACGAGTCCGGGGTGATCTATGAGAAGAGCGCCACCTACACCCCGGCTAAAGGAGGAATCCATCCCCGTGAGGCCTCCCAGCACCATGCCGAGCACATGAGAGCAGTGGTGGGAGATGTTCTCGCCCGGGCAGGAGAGAAAGGCCTGAAGCTGGATGGAGTGGCCTTCTCCCAGGGGCCGGGCCTGGGGCCTTGCCTGCGCACAGTGGCCACTGCTGCTCGGGCCCTCTCATTGCACAATAAGATTCCCCTGGTGGGCGTCAACCACTGCGTCGCCCATATCGAGGTGGGCAAATGGCAGTCAGGAGCCAGCGATCCCGCGGTGATATATGTGAGCGGTGCCAACTCCCAGGTTCTGGCCCTGCGCCAGGGGAGATATAGGATCTTCGGCGAGACCCTGGACATCAGCGTGGGGAATGCCATAGACAAGTTCGCCCGCTCCGTCGGCCTGGCCCATCCCGGCGGCCCGAAGGTGGAGGAGCTGGCCCGGAAAGCAAGGGAGTACATTCCCCTGCCCTATACGGTCAAGGGCATGGACCTCTCCTTCTCCGGCCTCTCCACTGCCGCCACTGAAGCGGCTGCCAGGTATCCTCTGGAGGATGTATGCTACAGCCTGCAGGAGACGGCCTTCGCCATGCTGGTAGAGGTGACTGAGAGGGCTATGGCCCATGCAGAGAAAAAGGAAGCCATGCTGGTAGGGGGAGTGGGGGCGAACGCCCGCCTGGGAGAGATGATGAGGATCATGTGCCATGAAAGGGGAGCGGAGTTCTTCCTCCCCCCCCGCTCTTTCATGGGGGACAACGGCAGCATGATCGCCTACACCGGCCTCTTGATGCTCAAAGCAGGCAGTTCTACCCCTCTGAACCGGTCCCGTGTTCTGCCCGGATACAGGACGGACGAGGTTCCTGTGACATGGGCCTGATCACCCATGCCTCGGCCCGTCCGCCTTTCCGGGCCCGCTCTCCTCCCCTGGTGGCTCCATATCCAGCAAAACGGAGTATCGGCCCTCATGCGGAGGACGGTCGATCTCCAGCCCGCCCCAGGCCTCTTCGCCCTTTTCAAAGCGGGGTATGGTGATATTGATGCGCCCCAGTATTGCGGAAACATTGCCGGTTGAGAGGGAATCGATATCTATCAGGTCTGCCCGCAGGACGGTGGAGTTATCAGGGCCCGGAAGGGTGAGGATGTTCATCGCTGCATAAAGGCTATGATCGAAGATCAGACTGCCTCGATGGATCTTCTCGCCTCCACTGCTCCGGATATCATCCCGGATCTCCTCCAGGCTCTTATTGGAGGCCATGAGGTCGCGAATCTGCCCTGGTGGCATGGGCAGCAGAACCTCGACCTTAAATCTGAGGCGATGGGACTCATTGTCCCGAGTGGCAAGACCGCGGCCGCTGTACAATAGATCGACCGGCAGCCCCCCCCCGCCCAGAGGATGCAGGTCATCTTCATCCCTATCCGAACTCAAATGCTCCTTGCCAGCATCAAATCCGTCCATCTGATCCTCTTCGGCCAGACCGGTCCCTGTGAGATTAACGATCAGAAGCCCCCCCAAGAGCAGCACCGCCAGAGCCGAATTGAGATCTCCTCTGCCAACTTCATTCATCCTGATTCGCCTGCCTAATGCTGAATTATCCTCGATCTAATAAAATCATATCTAAAGAAGGGTACAGACGGCAGAAGCGCTGCCGTCGGTCAATAGGGGCAAAAACCAGACATCTCAGGCCACAAGGCGGCTGTACTGGGTCGATACCCAGCCGATGATTCCCTCTTTCGCCTGCATATCCCTGGTCTCATTTATGAGCTGGTTTAAGGTCATATTGCTCTGGGCCTGGGCCTTCTTCTGCCACAGATCGTGAATATCGTTCAGAGTCATATTATCCAGCTCCTGCATCTTCTTCTCATTTAGAGCCAGGATCTCATTCAGGCTCATATCGCCCAGCTCCTCTATGCTTATGTCGTCCATCAGCAGGAGAGCAGTGGATCCACAGCCCAGGAAGCCAGAGCCGCCAGACCCAGCAGGGAAGGATTGCCATCCCATCATATTCGGCCCGCCGTCAGCATTCATCTGCCCATCAAATGGCATTCTACCGCCCCGGACAGCATTGCAGTTCAGCCCTCCAGGAGTGCCGCAGTTCTGCCCAACAAATGAGCCGTTGAGAGCATTCTCTTCCATCTCTTTTATCTCCCCCAGGGTCATGTTGCCCAGCTCTTCCGGGTTAACATTGTTCAGAGCATTGACCATTTTGCCGTGCCCATGCATCCCCATTCCTCTATCCGCAGGCATGGACAGCGCCCCGGATACTAGCAGACAGACTGCTGCCAATATCAAAAGGGGCATTCTCAGATTTATTTCAGTTGATCTCATTTTTATACTACCTCTCGAATCTACTACCATATTATATTCCACTCTGCTGAAGTTCTCTTTTTTAGGTCTGCAATCCGGAAGGGAGCTTTGTCCTTCCGCCAATAGCTCCTCCACCTGAACGATAGAAAAAATAAGAGCAGAACGAACCATCGGCAAAGGGCACGAGACCATCCAGCCAGAGCGCTCCAGGAGAAAAAAGGGATCAGGAATGTTCCCTTTGCGATAAAAACCACTCAGAAAGTTCTATTATATTGGTTCTTCCCCATTCTTTCTTGGTTACCAGCTTTCTCCTCTCTAAAGAGATTAAAATGCCAGTCAGAGACGATTTGGGGGTGCGCGTCTCATACCGGATCTCAGCCTGAGTCATCCTCCCACCGTGCTCAACCAGGGTCATTATCACCGCCTGCTCCCGAGCGGTCAGTGTCTGGATCACCGCCTCCATCTCCCGGCTCAGCTCTATTGCTTCCTTCGCGCCCGTTGCCGCCGCTCTAAAGTCAGGCTCCATGACTGCCAGCGCTGCAGACGGCTCATCTTCGGGATCTGATGGGGAGGAATCATCAGCGGGTCGATCGGCAGAAGGATCTCCCTCCCCCGGAAGAACACAGGCCTCATCCGGGGCAAGCTGATCGGCAAAGGCGACAGCGGGTGGGGTGGAGCCCTGGCCGGGGAGCGAGATCTCAAGCTGTGCATCTGTGCCGTCAACCGCAGCACCTGCCACACCATCCAGGGAATCAGATGTGGCGGTGTCACTCTGGCTCTCGATCACTGCTGCCGGGTCCATGGCCTTGGTCAGGGTATTCTCCGCCTGAGCGGGATTATCGGGCGGATGGGATCTGCTCCTCCAGAAGACGAATCCCAGGACCGATCCCATGACCAGAATCAATCCCCCCATCAGGATCAGCATGAGACTGGCATCAGTGCCTGGATAGCCAGGAGGAAGGCCGGTGGGGAAGGGTGCCGATGCCACTGTCAGCGATCGCTGATACTGAATAGACACTGAGGGCCCTGTGACATCATAACCCTGCACATCCGCCACAAGGGAATCATTGGAGGCTGAGAGATGGTATATGATACCCGATGAGGCATTGATCTCCCCCAGGCGCACGTCTCCGGGCAGGTAGAAGGTGAGGCGATAATCCTCATACGTCCCCCGGGCATTAAGCTTTACCGTCCAGTTGTCCCCATCCTTTGCCGTCAGGCCGTCGGTGAGGGCATAAAGTTGACGGGTATCGTTCTCGAAGCGGTAATCCGAAGTGGCAAGAAAATCAAGGCCCGTGATATTATCGGCATATCCAGTCACCAGGACTTTGCCTGCCGGGTCCAGATAGACATTCAGAATGAGGCTATCCGGGAGCGGTCCGCTCTCCATCCCCCAGGCTGGATAAAGAAGTGGAGAGAAGAAAAATAGGACGACGAGGGCGGTGCCCCAGCACAGAATACGTTGTTTGTCGATCCACCCGTTCATATCGTATACCGTCTTTGGCCTGGATCTATTTAAAATCATTTGGAGATCCTGCTTTTCCAGGGGCACTCCTTCACTCATACTACCAGGTCCGGCAGGCCACAGGCATCCTCCATCCTCTTCCAAAGCTGCGGTCGGTAACCTTCAGGCCGGGAGGAGCCTGAAGCCTCTTGAATTCGGCCTTCCCGACCAGAGAGATGACCTGGTCCACGACCGAAAGGTCAAATCCGGCGGCGAGCAGATCCTCACGGGACTGGTGCTCATCGATATACCGCTTGAGGATCTCATCCAGCACCGGATACGGGGGCAGGCTGTCCTGATCGGTCTGACCGGGCCGGAGCTCAGCGGAAGGAGGCTTGGTTATAATGCTTGAGGGAATGATCGATCTGCCGGAGGTGGAGTTGAGCCAATCTGCTATCCGGTAGACCATGGTCTTGGGCAGGTCGGAGATTGGGGCCAATCCCCCGGCCAGGGCGCCATAGATGGTGCAGTAGCCCACGAAGAGCTCTGAGCGGTTCCCGGTGGCCAGGAGGATGGAGCCGTATTTGTTAGACAGGGCCATCAGAATGCCAGAGCGGATGCGGGCCTGGATGTTCTCCTCGGTGACGTCTTTAGGCCGCCCGGCGAAGTGCTCCCTCAGCTCCCGGTCGTAGGAGTTCATGATCTCAGTGATGGGGATGGTGACAGTCCTGATGCCCAGGCTGTCCGCCAAAGCCAGGGCATCATCAATGCTTCTCTGGCTGGTGTAGGGCGAGGGCAGGATCACCCCCAGGACGTTTTCCGGGCCCAGGGAACTTGATGCGATGGCCGCCACCAGGGCGGAGTCGATCCCTCCTGATATCCCCAGGAGGACGCTGGAAAAGCCGCATTTATGCACGTAATCCCCTGTCCCTAAGACCAGGGCCCTCCAGATCTCCGCCTCCGGAGTGAAGTCGTCCCCCGCTATCCTCCCCACGGAGCGGTCGAGATCTACGAGCAGGATATCCTCATCAAATCCCTGCGCCCGTGCTGCCAGCCGCCCGGCAGCATCAAAACAGCAGCTTCTGCCGTCGAATATCAGATCGTCATTTCCGCCCACCTGATTGACATAGAGGATGGGAATGCTCCACTTCCAGGCCAGCCGGGAGAGAATCGCTTCCCTATACTCCTGCTTTCCCACGGTGAAGGGGGAAGCGGACATATTGACTATGGCATCAGCGCCTTTTGACCTAAACTGGTCAATGGGATCGGATTGGTCCCTTTGTTCTTTGTCGCTGCTGCCCTCAAAGGGCTCGCCTATCAATATGCCCAGTTTCCTATCCCCGATCTGCAGGAGTCCGGGCTCCTCTCCCGGCTGGAAGTAGCGTCCCTCAGAGAATAGGTCGCGGCGTGGGAGGATGGTCTTCTGAAAGGTCTCTGCCACCTTCCCTCCTCGGATCAGGGCAGCAGAGTTGAAGAGAGTCCGGCCCTGGCCAGCGGTATTGGGCTCCGCCAGGCCCACCAGAACTTGAGGGAGATCGGCCAGCTCCTCCGCCAGCTCCCGCAAAGCCTGCCAGCTCCGCTGCACGAACTCCCGGTTGAGAAGGAGATCGCAGGGTGGATAGCCCACGAGGGCAAGCTCGGAGGTGACGGCTAAATCGAAATCCGGGGCGCTGCGGGCAGCGCGGGCGATGAGATCACAATTTCCCGCCAGGTCTCCCACCGTGGGATTGAGCTGCAATAAGGCGACCTTCATTCCCCGGCATCTGCCTCCATCTGGGCTATCACCCGGCCGGACCTCTCGCGGAAGGCGTCTGCTGCAGCATGAAGAGCGGCAACCGCACCCGCCGGCCCCTCCTCCATATCGGTGCTCACCAAGAGCATGGCATTGACGTCGGTCGAGGTCATCCAGGCGATATCCGAGCAGCCTATGCCCTCGCCGATATTGTCCTTAATTGCTCCCAAAAGAGCTTCCATCGCTGCCACAATCCTCTCCGGCTCGATCTGGGCGGGAATGATGATCTGCACCCCGGTCTCCAGATGAATCATGCCCATTCCCGGGCCGATGCTGGACTGTGCCTCTGTCTCGCTCATGAAGGGATATATGCACGGCGGGGGTTTATTAATACCGGCTGTACGAGATCTGTAAACTGCAATGGTCCAGCATGATGGCAGGCCTGCTCCTCTATGATGCGAATCATTCTTGCGAAGCAAGGAAGGATTGGAAACCGTATGCCGGCCCGGTCACGCCACATCAGGGCAGGAATATGATTATGAAGATCAGGATGCGTGCGCGACAGGCTGAAGGGGGGCGAGGGAAGGATGCGAGGAGAAGCCAAGGGTACGAGGATGGGCGATGAGCTAAGAAATGTACCGAGAAGACAGATGATGTTTAATGATACGGATTTTTGAATCATCGGATATGAATGATGTATTGAATATCTGGCTGAAAGCCTCAATCAGGGCGCATGGATTTATTGCAAAAGAATTTTGGGAATCAAGAACGAAGCCATTTTGGGCTTTTTCTCCCTTCAGGCAGATTCGTTGGCGGCGATGTTCGTCTCTCTTGATGCCCAGGGCAGAGGCATTGGCCAACAGCTGATGGATAAAGCAAAATCGCTAAGACAAAAATTGAATCTATCCGTATATCGTGAGAATGAGAAAAGCATTCAGTTTTATAGGAAATGCGGATTCAAACCGGTAAAGGAAAGAGTTGACGAAGGCACGGGGCATGTTGAAATCTTGATGGAGTACATCTTATCACAGCAGCCTGGACCGCTCGGAAGAGAAGATATAATTCCTGGTTGAGGCTTTAGTCATTTGGGTGCAAAGTCTAAAAAGCCCTCCTCTGGAGATGATTAGGGCATCTGGATCAATTTGGCGCAATGATGATACGGCCTGTCTGACTGATGATGAGGATATTGAGTTCTGAGCGCCTATAGATCCCTTCCCGGAGCAAGATCACAGCCAGTACACTGATAGCAGCCGGTGAGAGCCAGGCTGCCGTCCAGACCCTTTTCGTCCAGCTTCACCTTCAAGTATCGCGCCAGCTTGAGCAGCCGCTTGGCTGATGGTCTGACGATATCCACCTCCCCCCGG
Organism: Methanothrix sp.; assembly: GCA_034679645.1. Taxonomy (GTDB): domain Archaea; phylum Halobacteriota; class Methanosarcinia; order Methanotrichales; family Methanotrichaceae; genus Methanothrix. The sequence goes on from JAXDAR010000256.1 coordinate 10,226, forward strand.
CGCAGGGGATGAGGATAAGCCGCCCGCAGGATGGGAAGCACTCCCATTCCCGTAAGCTCATCTATCCCCTGACGGAGGGACCGGTCCGACTCCCCAAGGCCAATGATCAGATTGGAGAAGACGTGGTTCGCTCCGAAAAGCTCCACTGCCTCCTCCAGGGCATCCATTATCTCCTGATAGGACAATCCCGGGCAGACCCGGGCAAATATGTCATGATCTGGGGTCTCCAGATTGTATTTGACCTCATCTGCCCCCGCATCAAAGAGAATCCGGTTTACTCCAGGAAAGGGATTGACAGAGACCCCGATGGGCAGACCGAATCCCTTTAAATCGCGAACTAAAGCCGCCACCCTCTCCGCTTCATGCTGGGGGGAGACCTCTGTGCCGCTGGTCAGGGAGATGGACTCCAGCCTGCCCGTGGCCATGGCCTCTTCTACCATCTGCACCACCCGCTGATGAGATTTCACTCCCCCCATGAGCCTGGGCACAGCGCAGAACTTGCAGTCGTAGATGCAGCGCTCGGAGACGGTGATATAGGCCTGACCCGGACAGTGCAATAATGGCTCGACCATCCTCCCCCTGGCAATCAGTCTGCCCTCCAGAGAGATGACCGCCTCATCCCCATCCATCTCCAGCCGGAGGGGCGAGCTATTCGACACGCCCAGGCGCACCATCCTTTCGCCTGATTGAAAGAAGATCGAGCTTTCCCCCGCACCCGGTCCGGCGGTGGACGGCTGGCCTCCGGAACGAGGCTGGGAGAGCCGGACTGTTCCTCGGGAGATAAGAAGGGCTTTTGTCTCCAGATCCATTGGCCCCATCTGCGCCGGCCAAGGATAAAGAAATAATGGTATAGCTCCATCATATGGGAGGAGATAATGGAATTGACCCTGGATGAATGGCTGATATTCATTGCCGGCTTTCTCCTGCTGGTGGTGGGTGCGGAGCTGGTGGTGCGAGGAGGGTCACGCCTGGCGGCATTGCTGGGAATCAAGCCCCTGATCATAGGCCTCACTGTGGTCTCCATCGGCACCAGCGTGCCCGAGCTGGCGGTGGGGATTACTGCGAGCCTGCAGGGAAGCGGCTCATTGGCGGTGGGAAACATAGCGGGTACCAACCTGGTCAATATCCTTTTAATCCTCGGCCTGAGCGCCTTCTTGCGTCCCCTGCCCCTGCACCTCCAGGTCCTCAAGCTCGACCTGCCCATGATGATCCTCGCCGCCGCTGCCCTGGCCGGCCTGGCCGGTGACGGAATCATAACCCCATTGGAGGGCGGGCTGATGATTGCAGCCTCTATCATCTACACCGTATTGCTCATCCGCATCAGCAAAAGTGAGTCTCCTCGGGTGGAAGAGGAGTTTGCGGATATGTGCGATGGTGGCCTCACGGAAACCTGCGCCCAGGGTGCTCCGGCTTTAAGAAGAAAGGTGACTGTAATCCGGGCGAAATACGGAGCCATTCTTCTCACCGGGATGGGGATAACAGTGCTTGGTGCCGGCTGGCTGGTGGACGGGGCAATTGCCATCGCCCGATCGCTCCAGGTCTCCGAGGCGGTAATCGGCCTCACCATAGTCGCCATTGGCACATCCTCCCCGGAGCTTGTCACCACAATCGTTGCCACCATCAGAGATGAGAGGGACGTCGCCATCGGCAACCTCCTGGGAAGCAGCATCTACAACATACTCCTGATTCTGGGGCTAACCGCCCTTGCCACCCCTGTCGGCCTGACGGTGACCCGCAATCTGCAACTCTTCGACATCCCCCTCATGACTCTGGTCGCCCTGGCCTGCGTGCCCGTATTCCTCACCGGCAGGTGCATCTCCCGCCTGGAGGGGGGCCTGGGAGTGGCCGCCTATCTGATCTACCTCATCTGGCTGGCCTTTTTCCGGCCCTGACCACTGAGGATGATTACCAGATGTCCTTCTGCTCCGGCTGGCTATCATCCGCATCGATCTCTTTTTTCTCCACCAAAGAGCGGAGCAGGTCCAGGGACGATCCGCTGGACTGGACGGAGAGGCGGTCTCCCCCCTTTAAAACTGTGCTCCCTCCAGGACGGATGGGGTGGCCCTCCCTCCTCA
>JAXDAR010000257.1:0-6831 GCA_034679645.1 Methanothrix sp.
GCCTGGGCGATCCATTTCAGCGTATCCGGATCAGGCTCCTTCTCCTGCTCTGATATCTCCCGGTTCAGTCTGATGATCTCGCTGTAGTATCCCCGCCGGTCCAGGTAGCTGCTGATCCTGGCGGTCACCCTCCTCGCTTCCGCCAGCTCGCCGGCCTCAAGATAGTGCCCCTGCGCCTCCAGGAGAGCGTCCAGACGGAATAAAGATAAATCCCGGCTGCGGCCCGATTCCGCCATCTCTTCCAGAAATCCGCCTGCCATCTTATGGGCATCTCTTCTCTCATCCTGGCATAATCGCTCTCGAAGGGAGGGGCGGGCGGAGGAATGGACCGCCCACAGGCCTTTTGCCCTGTAGCAGAGAGACATCTCCTCCCAGATGGGCAGGTACTCTTTTATCCTCTCGGGACCGGTTCTGGCTGCAGCAGCCAATCCCTCCGGGCTCATAGCCACATCGTAGACCGCTATCCTTCGCAGGATCTGAAGTGATTCGGGATCAAGGCCATCGAGGAGCCAGGCCAGGGGATCGACTCCGAAGGGCAGACCTCTTGCCAGAGCGCTGCGGATTTGTTCCAGTCCAGAGGGATCTTTCTGGTAGAGAGGATATAGATCGTTCAGGGCATCAAAAGCGATCCCACCCTTGCGGTATCTGTCCCCTATCACCTTATCCTGGAGGATGAACCTCAAGAAGGCTGCCCTTGAGAGTATATCCACCTTCCAGCTGCCGGCCAGACGGGGAAGGATGGGAACGTCCGCCGGTACCTTCGGGCAGGTGATGATGGCCCGGCTGGAACGCAGGCCTTTGACCATTTGCTGAAAGAGATCGCCAAGATCGGAATCGGAGATCCTGTTCGTCTTCTCCTCCAGGCCCAGATCATCCCAGAAAATGAGGACACGGTTGGAGCGGAGAATCTCCATCAGGTTGGTCAGTCTCTCACCAACCGGGATCGATGAATCTGAGAGGCTCTTTGTTTTCTCCTGTCCCCCGAGGTCAAGCAGCCGGCCCGCCGCCTCCAGGATCCGGGCAGAGCTGATGGGATTATGAGCAGTTCCAACCAGGGGGAGCACATGATAGCCGGAAGCAGCCAGCATTATGGCCAGTCGGCTGGCAAGAGCGCTCTTCCCTCTGCCGGGCTCTCCGGTGATGATCAGAGTGTTTAATGCCCCCTGCTTCAGATCGGGACAGAGGCGCTGCAAATCCACTCTTCTGTTGACAAATCCCCCGGCATGGTCTTTTACAGTTAATACATCTTTATTCTTTTCGGGATCAAAGAGCCCTGTCGGCTCCCGGTGGGCGTAGATGAAGGGATAGGCCTGTATCGCCCCATCTTTTTCATCTTGATTATCTTCCAGGACTTTTTTCAGCATCTCTCTGCCCCTGCTCCATATGGCTTCATGCACCGCTGCGCCTTGGGAGAGGGGGCGGATTATCTCCTGAATATCAAAGGGACCGTTCCAGGCCACAGCCACCGGCAGATGTCCCGCCAGTCTCTGGCAGAGGAGATCCCTGGCCGGATCGGGCCCATTTTTCCCTCCACCAAGAATGACGCACTCCACTCCACCATTCTCCAGTGCAAGAGCTATCTCCTCTGCAGGCTGCAGATCGGGCTTGCCCGCAGGATCCAGGAAGGCGAACCTGGCCTCTCCACCAGAGATGCTGCCGGAAAGATTTGTCTCCCCGGAAAGGTATACCAGGTGGGGCTGGAAAGACTCTATGCTTCCGTTCAGCTCCTGGAAGGAGGCGGTCTCGCCTATCAAAAGATGGATGTCCAGTCCCTGCACCGCCCGGAGAAGGGAAAGCTCCTCCGCCTCAAAGTGCTGGGGATCGGCGGACAAAAAAAGCATCCTCAGAGGGCCTTCTCTCAGTTCATGGGAGGGCGGGGCGAGGATTGGTATGGAGAGGGACGGGGGAGAGTCAGACGAGGGAGAGGAAAGGCCTCTATTCATCGGCAGGCGGAGGACGACAAAATCTTTGCATAGGCCGACGGAGTGAGCCTCATCGCCGGGAAGAGGGAATAGCTCCCAGGGGAGCTGCAGGACTTCGGGGATGCTCGATGCCACCAGCAGCCGTCCTCCTGATAGGATCTTCGCTCCCGTCTCCTCCCAGTCGGATTTAATAAAAAGGCGGAATAGACTCTCTCCCAGGAGCTGGAGATAGCTATTCATCCTCTTCTTGCCGGCAGAAAATAAAGAAGCATACTGGGCGGATATCTCCCTGGCCTCCTGAGTCTGGACCGGTGTTAGCCTTTTGTTCATGACCACCTCACCTTCGACGGTCATTCTCAATTCGAAGACCCTGGTGGCGGCAGTTCCTGTCTCCCAAACCTCAATCACAATATCATGCATTTGCTCATCCTCAACAATTTATAAATTAGCATTTTTTCCTTCCCCTGTCCGGCCATCATTATTCCGGGGCTCAAGGTGCACTACCACATCTTTTACTCCTTCTATCCTGCTTATTATCATCATCTCCACTTCTTTGCCCACCTCATGAGCTCTGTCGATGGAAAGCAATGGGTCCACACCGATATGCAGATCTACATAAACCTCTCCTGCTGGACCGCGAGTTCGAATATTGTGGCAGGAGATGACTCCTCCTACTAATCCGGCCAGATCGGCAATCACCATTTCATCTATCGCCGCCCTATCCATCAATATATTCGAACTATCCCTTATGATCTGCAGACCGGTTATAGCGATCAGGGCGCAGATGAATAGCGCTATTACCGGGTCGGCCAGAGGATAGCCCATCTTTATGGCCACAAATCCCAGGATGACCCCTATGGAGGCAAAGATATCGCTTCTGGTGTGCAGGGAGTCAGCCACCAGAATGCTGCTTTTTAGTTTTTTTCCCAGATTATTCTCATACCAGGACACTGCGATGTTGATCAAAAGAGTCACGGCTATAATGATAAAGGAGAGCTGAGTCACCTGAGGGAGAGATGGATTTTGAAAGCGATTCACAGCCTCGAGAATTAGATGAATACAGGTGGCGAATAGCAGCACAGCGATGCCCACAGAGGCGAAGGTCTCGAACTTGGCATGGCCGTAAGGATGCTCTCTGTCCGGGGGGCGGGAGGCCAGGGCGATTCCCACCAATCCGATGAGATTGGAGCTGCTGTCAAAGAGAGAATGAAGGCCGTCTGCGCTCATGCTAAGGGAACTGGTGATAAAGCCATAGCCGCTCTTTAGGAGAGCTACCGACAGGTTTAGCGCAAATATTATTATCAGGGCGCGCCGAACAGAATCATAATAGGCCATCATAGTTGATATAACTGGATGCGATATATAATTTCTCAGCCAGAGGCTGATGGCCGGATGCTATCCATGATATCCGGATGAATATGAAATCTTCGATATCCAAGATCACGGCGGGATCAGTACGACCAATGCTCTTTTGCTCTGCAGATATCCTTGACAAGATATCCCCACACTTCGAAATATTTAAATAGTAATAAGTGATAATATCTAAATACTAAAAGATCTGAACAAATGAGGCACTGTAATTCAGATCTATCCGACCGAAGTGGTTGGAAGAGTTTCAGGAAAGCTTTGCGGATAATATGGTGGTGAAATACTAATGGCCATACTGTTAAAGGACTTAGGAATGGAACCAAAGGAAGGAGAGAAGACGAAAGGAATGGGCTGGCGGCCAGAGCTTCCGGATTTGAGGGATTACACCCTTCAGACCAGCGAGGTCGCAGAAATTCTCGGTCCTCTCAAGCTCACCAAAGCAGCAGTTTCCACTCTGCCCGCATCGGTTGATCTCAAGAAATGGTTCTCTCCCATAGAGGATCAGGGGGAATTGGGCTCGTGCACTGCGAATGCCGGTGTGGGAGTATTCGAGTATTTCGAGCGCAGAGCATTTGGAGAGCACATCGATGCCTCCAGGCTGTTTCTCTACAAGGTTACCAGAAACCTGATGCAGGAGACCGGGGACACCGGTGCATATCTGCGCACCACCATGGGGGCGATGGTGCTATTCGGCGTCCCGCCGGAGAGGTACTGGCCCTATGATATATCGAAGTTCGATGAGGAGCCCTCTGCCTTCCTCTTCGGTTTCGCAGATAACTATAAAGCCCTCAAGTATGTGAACCTCGATCCCCCTGGAACCACGCCCACCAAGCTTCTTGCCAGCATCAAGACGAGCATAACGGCAGGTATTCCTGCGATCTTCGGATTCACCGTTTATAGCTCCATCAGTCAGGCTGCAGGTACCGGCAAGATCCCCTATCCCTGCAAGGGTGAAGAAGTCATGGGCGGCCATGCCATTGTTGCCATGGGCTATGACGATAAGATGAAGATCAAGAATCCCAATTGTGGAGCAGAGACCACCGGCGCTCTCCTGATCAGAAACTCCTGGGGAGAGTCCTGGGGCGACGGTGGATATGGATGGCTGCCATACGACTATGTCTTAACCGGCCAGGCAGTCGACTGGTGGACACTTATAAAAGGGTCCTGGGTCGAGACCGGGCAGTTCGAGTTTAAATAGTCGAAAGACTATTCTTTTTTTATGTCCATCCTTCCTGGTGATCCAATGAATGCGAGGTTGAATGTGGATTTCACAATATCGCTGCAGTCGAATCCCACTACCGGATACGTCTGGGAGGCGATATTCGATAGCTCTTTTCTGGATCTGAAGAAAAAGGATTTCAAGGCATCGGATGCAAAATCGGTTGGCTCAGGGGGAATAGAGATATTCACATTCTTTCCCATCAGGACCGGGAAGACAGTGATAACCATGGTCCACAAGAGGCCGTGGGAGAGCAGCTCTCTGGAAGAAAGATCGTTCCCGATTGAAATCGAACCATGACCGACTCCCTGAGGATACCGTCCTTTTGGGCGATCGGTTTAAATACAGTGAGCTTGAACGAAGCTCGGATTAATATTACCTCGGAGGATGTTTATTGGCTAGAAGATCACAGAGAAAGGCTGATAGCAGAAAGGCCAAACAATGGTATAAGGTTGTAAGTCCGGAGATGTTCGGCAGGGTTCCCTTTGGGGAGACGATCGCCAACGATCCAGAGAGGGTCGTGGGAAGGATCATTGAGACCACCCTGGGAGACCTCACAAACAACTTCTCCAAGCAGAATACCAAGCTAAAGTTCAGAGTGGACCGGGTGGCCGGCGACTCTGCATACACCAAGTTCCTGGGCCATGAGATGACCACAGATTATGTGCGCTCTCTGGTCAAGAGAAGAACCTCTCGCATTGATTCCATAGTGGACGTAACCACCACCGACGGCTACACCGTTCGGATCAAGCCCAGTTGCTTTACAGTGAAAAGGGCGCGGGCCAACCAGGTCAAGTGCATCAGAGATCTCTCAAAGAATGTGGTTATGGAGAGGTCGAAGAACCTGGACCTAAACCAGCTTATTCAGGATGTAGTGGGCGGAAAGATCTCACTGGACATCTATAAGGAAGCTAAAATGATCTACCCCCTGAGAAGGGTAGAGGTGCGAAAGACTGAGATCAGGAATGAGCCCAGCCTTTCTGGGTCCGGACCGGTCCCGCCTGCAGCACCATCGGCCTCTTAAGCTCTCCAACTGGATAGTACTGCATCGATAGTTCTGCGTTGAGCGGTTCTGCATCAGCCGAGCGCCTTTCTTGCCCATTGCAGAAGGGCGCTGGCCTGAGATTTCCCAACTGCGGTCAGCTTTGCTCTTATTCTATTTGAGAAATATTCTATAGAAGGAAATATATTCTATTAGTGCTCACCTCATTTCATGAAGCTGATCATCATACTGGCAATTTGCCTTGCCCTTCTATCGGCAGGGTGCATGGAGCGGGAGGAGAGCGGCGGCGATGGGAAGGATGGTGTTGCAGGGACATTGGAGCCGGCGGGAGCTGGCAGCCCTGAGAAGATAAAAGTGACCATCAACACCCCCGGCTCCGGGCAGATCATTCGGGGAGATGAGGACATCAGTTTTGATGGTTCCGCGGAAGGGGGCAAAGGAGATCTGAGCTACGAATGGAGTTCGAGCATCGATGGAAAGCTATCTGCCAGCCGGTCCTTCAAGTACGATCCCGCGGAGCTGGGCAAGGGAGAGCATATCATCATCCTCAAAGCAATGGATGAGAGCGGCAACTCCGGGCAGGGAAGCGTTCAGGTCGAGGTGATGTGAGATGATTTATTTCGGATGCGTGCGTGTATGTCCATGTTTAGGTGTATCAATGATCGCGAATTAACTTTACTTCACTTTTTTAAAGATTCTGATTTAATTTGGAGTAGTAGGCGCATTTCCAGTGATCCGCATATCCCATAATCAAATTCGTACGTGTTTAGCTAGCCAGTCTTATGGTTAGCATTTGGAGACAATCCAATGGAGTGAACCCCTCTGAGTGGACAAAAAGTTAAGCAATGCCGACTCATGGAGGGAAGTGCATGAAGAAGATCAGGCGGCGTTACGACCGGGACTTCAAGATATCAGTATTAGCCGAACTTGAGACAGGCAAGCCACTTGCTCAGATCGCCCGCGAATATGGCATCCATCCGAGTCTTCCTTGCTGATGGAAGGCAGAGCTGGCCGAAAATCCCGAAAAAGCATTTAGGGGTAACGGGAACAAGTACAAAGATCAGGCGAAGATTGCAGAATTGGAAAGACTTCTGGGCCAGGCTCACACTGAAATTGAGCTTATAAAAAAAAGCCTTCTCCATGACCCAAAAGAAGGTACGCGAGGAGAGACTAAAGCATTCGCAAAAAAATTTATAATTTATAGGCGACATAACCCTTTGCTAAAGACTCGAAAAACTTTATGTAAACGCGAAATTAACACTAATACGGCAGTCAAAGCAAAATCGACATCAGAAAAGGTTTAATGCGGGGTACGGGAT
>JAXDAR010000258.1:0-11260 GCA_034679645.1 Methanothrix sp.
CTGGTACTGGAAGGGCTGGGGCCAGTTCAGGCCATCCGGGCAGGAGTAGACTTCTTTAAAGGCAATAAATTAGATGTCCTGGTCCTTAATCTAGTGACGACGACCTTGAACCTACTGATTTTGCAGATAATTTTGCAGATGGACTCTCTTCATAATGAGAGTGCACTATCAATTATTCTACTATTTGCCACGGTATTGGCGGATTTGCTGATATTAGCTCCTCTCACCAACCTGTGGTGGACAAGGCTTTATATGGTCAGAAAGTGGATGATAAATGATGAAGACGCAAAAGATCCTCATCAATTGAGCTCTGAGGCAGCAATGGTCTGAAGACACGAACCGCTCTGGCCAGAGGCCCCGCTCTGCTTCAGGGACTGAGATAAAATGGGAGAGAAGGGCAATAGAGCCCACTGCATCATTGGGCCACTGGATTCGGAGATGGCAGGAGGATTGAGATGGAAGAGATTGGACAGTTGATCGGTAAGGGCTTTGGAATCTGGAAGAAGGACCTCAACCTTTGCATCCCTTACCTCTGCAGCTTCTTTGTTCTTATCCTCGCCGTTATCGCATTTTTCATAGTAATTCTTTTGCTGGGGATCCCCATAACTGATGGGTCTTTCGGCGGTCCTTCATCGCAGGAACTCTTTACACTCTTATTTCTCATTCTTACCATGTTCATCATTGTCTTTCTGGCAGAAGCATATTTCAATGCCGGAGCCATAGGCATGGCCAGGCAGGCTCTTGTTGAAGGGAGATCGAGGACACCAGCCATGTGGTCCGCGGGAAGGAAGCACTTTTGGAATATGTTCCTCTTGAGCCTCATCATGGGACTGCTGACGATGGCCGGGCTCATCTTCCTCCTCCCCGGTATGGAGCAGCTAGGCGAGGCCTTAACCGGGAATCCCGATAGCCTTGAAGGGCTGGGCGTGATCCTGGCAGGATTTCTGCTTTTCATTCTCTATGCCCTGGTCCTGTCAGTTATACTAGCCCCTGCACCCTATGCCCTGGTGATTGAGGGCCTGGGGCCGGTGGCAGCAATCAAGGCAGGAATAGAGTTCTTCCGCTACAATAAGTTCGATGTCCTGATCCTGTGGCTGGTGGTAGCAGCCCTGTCCCTTGTCCTGCAGATGATAGGCAGCTCCATATCGATGGGGGAGACGGCCACATACCAGCCTCTATCGGGGATCTCCACCCTGGCGGGTCTTTTGATCCTGGCGCCGCTGGCCAATCTCTGGTGGACAAGGCTTTATATGAGCAGGAAGGGGATGCTCAGAGAGGAAGAGGTGAAAGATCCTTGGTAGATTTTCCCAGTTTAAGCTATTCGGCGATTATCCTGCGTTTTCGAGAGTATTCCCTGATTCAGCAGGCAGCCATTGCTGCTGCTTTCGTGGCTTTGATCTATATTCCATATTCCTATTTTCTGCTGAGGTTGAACTTCACAGAATCGATAGTTATGGCGGTCTATTCCGCCGTGCTCTTCATGGCTGTGTACTATCTTACCTCATCGTTCATCCTGAGGAGGACCAAGAAACTGGCTATACAACCTCATGGTCCAAAGAAGGGACTGAGAAAGTAATCCGCCAACCAGCCGAAAGTATAAGTTCTGCCACCGGCAAATAATGATCCCGAAGGGTTGAAGATGGAACTTAAGGTCGTGAAGATACAGATCCCCGAGGGATCGAATCTGGTTATAGGACAGAGCCATTTCATAAAGACAGCAGAGGACCTCTATGAGGCCATGGCCGGAACCGCACCAGGGGCGAAGTTCGGCATAGCATTCTCCGAGGCCAGCGGCGACTGTCTGGTGCGCACGGAGGGAAATGATAAAGAGTTGGTCGAAGCGGCAAAGAGAAACTCACTTGACCTGGGCTGCGGCCATACCTTTGTGCTGCTGATGAGAGGGGCTTTTCCGATAAACGTTCTCAACGCCATCAAATCCGTTCAGGAGGTCTGCGGCATATTCTGTGCCACCGCCAATCCCCTGGAGGTGGTGGTGGCCCAGACCGATCTGGGGAGAGGGATCATGGGAGTGATCGACGGATTCGTGCCCAGAGGCGCTGAGAACGACCAGCAGGTCGAGGAGAGACGCCTCTTGCTCAGGAGGTTTGGATATAAACTTTGATCTGGCGGTATCAAACGGCCGGGTCTACACTCCAGAGGGACTGAAGAGCATCGAGATCTGGGTCAAGGAGGGGAGGATCGCCGCCCTGGGCGGACCGCATCGGGCAACGGAGAGGATTGATGCTCACGGTATGCTGGTCCTGCCGGGATGCATCGATGCTCATGTCCACTTCCGCGATCCGGGACCGACATACAAAGAGGACTGGCTGACCGGGTCTGTCTCTGCCGCTGCCGGAGGAGTGACCACGGTCATCGACCAGCCGAACACCGATCCCAGAACTCTGGACCGCCGGTCTTTCGAACTGAAACTGGAGCTGGCGCGGGCTCGCTCGGTGGTTGACTATTGCATCAACGGCGGGCCGGGAAAGATCGAGGAGCTGAAGAAGGCTGGGGTTCAGGCCATCGGGGAGATATTCTCTTATGAGCACAGCGATCCTGAAATGGCAAGGATTCTCGCCGAGACGAAGAAGCTGGGATTGCTGGCCACGGTTCATGCTGAGGACGGCTCGACGATCAGGGAGAAGACAAAGGAGCTATCTGGCCGGCAGGACCCCCAGGTCTACTCCCTCGCCCGACCGGTGGAGGCTGAGGTCTGGGCGATCGAGAAGGCACTGGCCTGGTCGGATCATCTGCATATCTGCCACTTGAGCTGCGGCCAGGGGCTTAACCTGATAGAGAGGGCGAGGCGAGAGCGGGGTGGAGGGGGGACGGATGCGGCTGGAGCGCAGAATAGCCCCTTGCGGCTCAGCTGCGAGGTCACAGCTCACCATCTCCTTCTCAATATTGAGGACTACAAAAAGCAGGGCTCATTCCTGAAGATGAATCCCCCCCTGCGCAGTCAGGCGGACAACGATCGGCTCTGGGAGGGATTGAGGACTGGCAGTATCGATATCCTGGCATCCGATCATGCCCCTCACCTCCCGGAGGAGAAGGGAGAGAATATCTGGGAGGCTCCGGCCGGGGTTCCGGGAGTGGAGACCATGCTGCCGTTGATGCTTTTTGCCGTGAGGAGAAACCTGCTGTCCCTGGAGAGGCTGGTGGATGCCCTGGCCTCCAGGCCGGCGAGGATCTTCGGCCTCGCCCGCAAGGGCTCAATTGGGATCGGAATGGATGCCGACCTGGTGATGGTGGACCCCAGGAGGGTGACGGAGATAAGGGCTGACCGGCTGCACAGCCGGGCGGAGTGGACTCCTTATGAAGAGATGAAAGCCATCTTTCCCCGCATGACGATCATCAGAGGCTCTGTGGTCTGGGATTACGATCTGGGGGTCCATCCTGGATACGGACGCTTCCAGGGGATGCAATTGCCGTGAATGCAAAAGGCTTTATGAGAACAGAGCAGTACTTTTCCGTATGAGATCCGATTCTTCAGGCACCAGCGATCTGGAACGCATGATCGGCAAAGCGGCAGTCGAGGCGGCCAGAATGTCCAGCCAGGCGAGCCAGGCGGCAAAGAAGATCCTGGGCGATGTCACCAGCGAGATGGGGGAGGCAAAGAGCCCTGACCAGGCACCACTAGACCTCATAGATGCCGATGTCGAGCTGATTGCTCTGGTGGCTCTGCCCGGAGCCAGCAAGGATAAGATAGACCTGAGGGTGACCGAGGATAGCCTGTATGTCGACGCCAAAGCCGACTCCAGGGAAGGCAAATATCTGCGCCGGGAGCTTGGCTCCATAAGCCTAAAAAGGGAGATCAAGCTGCCTGCGGAGGTCAAGCCGGAGCAGGTGAGAGCAGCATTCAAGGATGGCATCCTGGAGGTGCATCTTCCTAAATTGGTAGTAGTTAACGCCCAGAGGGTCCAGGTGGATTAGCGCAGCTTCCATCTGGTCAATATTTTTGGTTCGTTCTTCGCTAAATTGCGTGGGCGATGTGCTGCAGAGAATTTTCAAATGAGGTCATCTATTTCCCCATCTGTAAAGCCCAGCTGTTTTAATACAAGCTTCACATATTTGGAGGATAGGTCGCTTTTTCCCATTATAACAGGTGCTCTATACATTCTGCCACCTTTCTCCCGCTCAAAGATTGCGTGACTGGTTCCGCTCTGTCTAACTAATCTGGCATTGCCATCACTTAAAAGCCGGACCAGTTTCTGGCTTGACATCGGCGGTATCTTTTTAGACAACGGCGCAAACCTCAAAGGTTATGCTCTCCGAGTAAACCCAATTGGAAGATGGCCTGACACACTCTACATCATCCAGGAGAAATTCGCGTAGGATGTCAATAGGAACGGGCTTTATTTCCCCCTCCAGCCCTTCATCCTTAATATATGACAGATACCCATCACAGGCCTCTTGCAGCATTTCCCTCGCTTCTTCTATGCTCTCCCCCTGGCTGCATACATTGATCTCAAGGCACAAAGCCACATAATGATCCCCTGATTTTTTTATTATCCCTGTAAGCTGCATATTTGCTCCTGCCTCCTCGAGCGCGATTCTTGCATCCTCAAAGAACGATTATATCTCATCCATCATTCTATTTATGCCACTCGCGTTAAAGCAGACCAAAAAAGGAGGAAAGTCGGAGATCAATATGCGTCCTTCAGGCTCTCCGTCGCCTTCACCTGGTAGGTGTAATTGATCGAGGTCTCCTGGCGGGGCAATAGATTCAGTTCCCACTTTAAGGTGGTGGCTGTCCTCTCATCCGGCTGGGGGGAGACTTTGATCATCACCGCCTCCTGGGGTATGTTATCGGTCACCTCCAAAGCCGCAGTTCTGTCCAGATTGCTCTTGATCTTCAGATTGTAGGTCCAGGCCTGGGTGATCTCCTTTACAGTGCGGTTCCCCTCAGACGTGCTTATCGCTCTAATATCCTCCGTCTTGTTGTAGTCGGAGAGCTTTCGCTCCAGCTTCAGATCGGCAGAGGTTCCGACCACTATGGAGGCATTGGTGCCCGCCGGAGTATAGGGCATCTGGATGGTGGAGACGTATTCGCCATTCCGGTAGAGCATGGCATTCCCCTCCGGCCAGGGGCTCTCCAGAGTGTTGTTCACCCGGATCTCCTCGTCCGCCGGACCCTCGGGCTGCCATTTGGCGTCCCAGGTGTAGATCCTTACCAGAGGAGACTCCTCTTCAAAGAGGGGGAAGCCGATCTCCTTGTCCATGGCCAGGTCCTTTCGTCCCTCCAGCTCGAAGATATAAAGGGTCTCCAATTCGCCCGTGGACGGAAGGAACGCGGCGGTTTCATTTACAGCTACTTCAGCCTCATACACCTCATCAGCATATTCCGCGCCTGCGCTCTTGGGTGCGGGATACACCGGCGCCTTTGGAGAAGGGCCGGCAACCAGCTTGAGGCGCACATTCTTCAGGTCCTCTCCGCCCCGGTTGCTCACCACTGCATTGGACTTCACTAGCACCTGATCCTCGGAAAGGTGCAGGTCATACACAGGCATCCAGGCGGCGGAATAATACATGAGATAGCTCAGATCGAATCTCTGCGATCCTGGGGACGATATGTTCAGGGTGTAGATGGGATCTGCCTCATAGACCACCCTCTCGATGGTGGCATTGCTCACCGAGAGAAGGATTGAACTCTGGTCCGCCTTGTCCGGAACATTGACCACGAACTTATGGGCACCCTCGGTCACATCCAATAATCCTGTCCTCTTCACTGCCATCAGGCCATCGGGATAGATGGTGACGGAGTCCACCGGCAAGGTGATGGCGGTTGTGGCCTCAACCGAGGTGCTATCGGCTGCTGCCAGGGCGGCTGGCAGACAGAGAGATAGCAGCAAGAGCAGCAGAAGTGCTGCAATAGATTTCAAGTTTGACACCTCCTTATAAAATTGTGCCTCATGGCTATTATAGCTTATCAATGAGGGAAAAAGAGGATAAAAGACGATTTAGAGCTATAGGTTCTCTATCGCCACGGGCTCAATGCGGTCGGCGGTCTGGAAGTTGAAGATCCGGGAGTAGAAATACAGCTCTGCATCCAGGGCTCTCTTGATGTTCTCTGCCCTCCTGAAGCCATGCTGCTCTCCCTCAAACTCCACCAATGCAGTGGGCAGGCCTCGGGCTCGCAGGGCGTCGAACATCATCCTGGCCTGATTGGGGGGAACGATCCTGTCCTCGGTGCCCTGGAAGAAGATCACCGGGCAGGAGAGCTTCTCCGGGAAATGGATGGGAGAGCGTTCCCTGTATTTATCGCGCTGCTGGGGATACGGACCCACCAGACCGTCCAGATATCTCGACTCGAACTTATGGGTCTCCCGGGCGAGGATCTCCAGGTCGCTCACCCCATAGTAGCTTGCACCCGCCCGGAAGGTCCGGCGGAAGGCCAGAGCGGCCAGTGTGGTGTACCCGCCGGCGCTCCCGCCGCGTATGATGAGCCGGTCGGAATCGACCTCGCCCCTGCCGGCTAGATATATAGCAGCATTTGCACAGTCATCGACGTCAACTATTCCCCATTTGCCCTTGAGGCGCTCTCGATAGGCCCTGCCATAACCGGTGCTGCCGCCGTAGTTAACATCCAGCACTGCAATCCCCCTGCTGGTCCAGTGCTGGATCATGAGGTTGAGGGCGCTGGATGCCGCTCCTGTGGGGCCGCCGTGGCTGATGACCAGCAGCGGAGGGCACTCCTCCGGCGGAGCCTGGAAATCGGCATTCTTCGGCCGGTAGAAGAAGGCGTGAGCATGCAGGCCGTCCCCGGTGGGGTAATCAATCGCCTCCGGTCGGGAGATGTATCTTCCGTCGACCTCTACCCGCCCCGAGCGTCGCAGCACCTCGATCTTCCCCGAAGTGAGGTCCAGCGTCACCACCGAGGTGGGCTGATCGGGAGAGCCGGCGATGAAGAGGGCATGATCCTGCCAGGCCTCAAGGTAGGAGATCTCTGTGAAGGGCGTCTTTATGGTATTGATCTTCAGGCTGGATGTATCCAGACTGGCCAGCTTCCAGGTGCCGTCCTGAGCATAGGTGCAGATAATGCGATCCGGGGACTGAAAGGCATAGGTGGAAAAGCCAAAGCGCCACTGTGGCCTGGATAGCTCTGCCTCCAAGTCGGTGAGGGCTTTCACCTGTCCATCCTGCCAGCGGTAGAGGTCCGACCAGCCCGTCCGGTCGGAGACGAAATGCAAAATTCCGTCAGGCGACCACTCCGGTTGGAATATGGACTCGCTGATCCCTCCCGCCACCTTTTCCACTGCGCCCAGGCTTCCGTCCTGCTCCAACTCGCCCATCCACAGCTCAGTTCCGTCCCAGGGCATGTTGGGGTGGTTCCAGGACAGCCAGGCCAGCTTTCTTCCGTCCGGGCTGATACGGGGAGTGGAGTAGAAGTCGTATCCCTGCGCCAGAATCCTCATCTCCTCCTCGCCATCCAGATCGATGGACACAATGGTGTTGACCGCCTCACTTCCAGGGCGGTGATCCTCGCAGACGCAGATAATGCGGCTGCAGCAGGCATCGATCGCCCCGTCGGCATATCGACGCCCACCGGCGGGGGTGATGGGGCGGGGGATCAAGCCCGGATCGAGGCGGTAGAGCCGCTGATCTGCGAAGTTGGAGAAGAAGACCGTGCGGCCAAAGACGGTGTACGCCCCTCCGCCGTACTCATGCACCCGCGTCCTGGCATTGAAGGGGGCGGGGATTATGTCCTCGACCTCCTTTCCAGGGCTCTTTCTCACAATGACCGATCTTCCGCCCTCTGCCGGGCGGGATTCTATCCAATAGACATCGGAGCCATCGATGATGGTCTGCTCCAGGCCTATCACCTGGGAGGCGATTATATCAGAGCTGATGGGCGACTTCCATGAGCCGTAGGGCGCGAGATTGGGCATAATTCCCCTTGGTCCCCCGAACTATTTAGCTTTAGACAATATTCCCGGATCAAAACCAAAAAGCTCAACGTAACCCTTATATCGATTCATCCTTTCTCTGCACTCAGATCCAATTATGGTGTTCACATGTTTCTTGATTTCATGAGCGAGGTCGAGGGCCTGCTCAAAGGCGCCCTCGATCGCTGCGGCTACAGGATAGAGGAAGGAATAAACAGCCTGGGGCTTGACCTGTGCCCTCAGGCCGATCTGGCCTCTTCCGTCGCCTTCCGCCTGGCACCGGTGCTGAAAAAGAGCCCGGCAGCCATAGCGAGAGAGATCCACCAGGCGATCTCTCCCGAATTCCGCTATGTAGAGAAGGTGGAGCTTGCCGGCCCCTACCTGAACTTTTTCATGAACCAAAAGTTCCTCTACACTGTCTTAGAGCAGGCCCTGGCGGACAATGCCTGGACAGGGAGGATGAAAGAGAAGGTGATAGTGGAGCACACCTCCGCCAATCCGGACGGACCGCTCCATGTAGGCCATATCAGAAACTCGGTGATCGGCGACACCCTGGTCAGAATACTGCGCCGGGCGGGCTGCACTGTCGACGCCCAATACTATGTGAACGACATGGGCCGCCAGGAGGCGATGGTGGTGGTGGGCCTGGATCACTTCCAGCTGGACGGCAGCAAAGCAGACCATGCTGTGGCCCGGGTCTACATCGCCGCCAATAAGGAGATGGAGACCAATCCCTCCATCCGGGAGGAGGCAGACCGGGTGATCCAGCTTTACGAGGCGGGCGACCCGGAGATCACCGCCAAGGTACAGGCCGCAGTCCGCTATGCCATCGGTGGAATCGAAGAGACTCTGCAGAGGATGAACATCCGCCACGACAGCTACCACTGGGAGTCGGAGTTTGTGCGGGATGGCAGCGTGGCCGAGATCGTGGAGCGGCTGGAGAAGACCGGCCTGGTCGGCTGGGAAGAGGGATCGCTTCAACTGGACCTGAACGAATACGGCTTTGAGAAGAAGATGGTCCTGAAGAGAGCCAATGGCACATCGCTGTACATCACCCGAGACCTGGCCTACCACCGCTGGAAGTCGGCCCATTCCGACCGTTCCGTGGACATCCTGGGGGCGGACCACAAACTGGTCTCTGGCCAGTTGAGAACGGCACTGCGCCTCTTAGGCGTTCGCGAGCCCGAAGTGGTGATATTCGAGTTCGTATCCCTGCCCACCGGCTCCATGAGCACCCGCAAGGGCAAGTTCATCTCTGCGGACGAGCTATTGGATGAGGTGGAAAAGCAGGCCTTTCTTGAGGTCAGGGCCAGAAGGCCGGATGAGAGCGAGGAGTTTTTGAAGGAAGTGGCCAGCCAGGTGGCCAGCGGAGCGGTGCGCTACGATGTGGTGAAGGTCTCCGCGGACAAGGCCACCACCTTCGACTGGAAACAGGCCCTGGACTTCGAGAAGCTCTCTGCCCCCTTCATCCAGTACTCCCATGCCCGGGCTTGCAGCATCCTGCGCAAAGGTGATTCTAAAGAAGAGTTCCAGGCCGATCTGCTCGTAAGCGAGTATGAGGTCGCCCTGATCAAGAAGATCGCCCAGTTCGACCTGGTCATAGACAGAGTGGCCCGGGAACTGAAGCCCCATCAGCTGGCCACATATGCCCGCGAGTTGGCGGAGAGCTTCAACCTGTTCTACCGCTACAGCCCGGTGCTGGATGCCTCCCCTGAGCTTCGGGATGCCAGGATGGCTCTGGCCAGAGCGGCAAAAAACGCCCTGCGAACCACCCTGGAAACCTTGGGGATAAAGGCCCTGGAGAGCATGTGAGGCTCCGGACCTAGTCTTAGGCTAATTGGCTTGAGCCATTGAGCCCATGACCTATTCTTTTGCCGTCCTCAGAGGATTCTAGGATTTTACGAGGCGAGCAGCTGCCAGTGCGCCTGCCACTGCAAACACCAATCCGAATCCCGGTGTGCTCTCTTGATCCGAGCCGCTGGAACTCTCGCCGGAAGCCCCGTTCTCTTGTTCTTCTCCTTCATCCGCCTCATCCTCGTCATCATCATCGTCTTCGGCATAGATCGGTGCTGCCAATGCCATGATGGCTAAGAGGGCCAATAGAATTGCCAATATGGATTTTCTCATCTATTCACCTCCGGATTCAATTCTCCTTCCTCGTAGTTCATCCTTTCCCTTAATGCACAATAGCTTATAAATATCTAAAATGACATTGGTATAGGTAATTTGCATCCAATCAGGGAAACAGTGGAGAAGACAGGCTAAAAGGAGAATTGATATGGGCTTCTTAGAACGGATGAGCACTGTTGTGCAGGCGAAGATGAACAAGATCATGAACCGGATCGAGGATCCCAGGGAAGTCCTCGATGTCTCTTATGAAAAGCAGCTGCAGCTGTTGCAGAATGTCAAGAGAGGAGTGGCAGAGGTGACCACCTCCAAGAAGAGGCTTGAGCTGCAGAAGGCCAAGCTGCAGATGAACATCGATAAGCTCGATGGCCAGGCCAAGGAGGCCATTTCCGCCAACCGGGAGGATCTGGCGCGAAAGGCCCTGGAGAGCAAGGCCATGATGCAGGCCCAGTCAAATGCCTTGGACAAAGAGATCGCTGAGCTTACTGATCAGCAGCAGAAACTGCAGGCCGCTGAAACCCGTCTGGCCACCAAGGTGGAGGCTTTCCGCACCAAGAAGGAGACCATAAAAGCCCAGTACTCCGCCGCCGATGCCCAGGTCAAGATCAGCGAATCCGTCACCGGCATAAGCGAAGAGATGGCAGACGTGGGCCTGGCGGTTCAAAGAGCGGAAGAGAAGACCGAGGACATGAAAGCCCGTTCAGCCGCTTTGGATGAGCTTTTGGAATCCGGAACTCTCACCGATTACTCGGGAGGGGACGAGATCGAAGCGGAACTGGCGCGGGTCAAGGCCAAGAACACTGTTGACGACGAGCTGGCCAAATTGAAGGCGGAGATGAAGAAATGATCATCAGAATCATGGGAGAGGGTCAGTTCCGCTTTGATGAAAGTCATCTGGGCGATCTGAACAGGATAGACAATCAGATAGTGGATCACGTGAAAAAGGGCAATCAAGATGGCTACCGGAACGATCTGGCCAGGATGATCGCCACAGTAAAAGAGCTGGGGGACCTGGTCAGCGATGAGGAGGTCATTCCTTCGGACATCATCGTACCACCTGCCGATCTCTCCTTTGAGGAGGCAAAAGAGATCTTCTGCAATGATGGGCTGATCGAAGACTAAAAGATGAAAAACCACGAGATCAAGACGGTCGAGCGCCGGTTTCTCCTCGCCATCCTGCTCACCTTAACCATCCTCATAGTGGAGGCAGTGGGCAGTTGGTGGACCGGCAGCCTGGCCCTGCTCTC
>JAXDAR010000259.1:0-6709 GCA_034679645.1 Methanothrix sp.
GGCCACCCGTGATGAGGTCAAAGCCACTCGGGAGGAGCTCAAGGAAGAGATCAAGGCCACCCGCGAGGAACTCAAAGAAGAGATGAAGGCCACAAGAGACGACCTGAAAGCGGAGATCGTTGGAGTAAGAGATCAGGTCAAATCATCCGGAGATCTGCTGGCCGAAAGGATCGACCAATCCCGGGAAGAGATCTCCAGCGGCATTGATGATATCCGTTCTGATTTTAGGGATGATCTCAAAGAGAGGCTTATAAAAATAGAAGCAGATGTCAGCCAGATAAAAGCAAAAACAGGAATCTGATTTCGGATAAAGAATGGGTGGAGATAACCCTTCAAAGGATTATCTCTATATCCAGCTCTTCTGCCAGCTCTTTGTAGCGGTTCCTGATGGTGACCTCTGTCACTCCCGCCACATCTGCCACCTCGCGCTGGGTTCGCCGGTCGCCGCAGAGGATGGAGGCGATGTAAATCGCTGCTGCGGCTACGCCCGTGGGCCCGCGCCCGCTGGTGAGCTCCTTTTCCGCTGCCTGGCGGAGGATCTCAATTCCCTTTGCCTGCACCTCGCCCTTCAGATTCAGGCCGGAGCAGAAGCGGGGAATGTAGTCGATGGGACTGGTGGGCATGAGCTTAAGGGCCAGCTCCCGGGATACAAAGCGGTATGTCCTGCCGATCTCTTTTCTTGATACCCTGGACACCTCTGCGATCTCATCCAGGGTGCGGGGCACATTGCATTGCCGGCAGGCGGCATAGAGCGCCGCTGCCGCCACCCCTTCAATGCTTCGCCCCCGGATGAGGTTCTTGTCCACAGCCTTGCGGTAGACCACTGCTGCTGTCTCCCGCACATTTCTGGATAGGCCCAGGGCGGATGCCATCCGGTCCAGCTCGGACAGGGCAAAAGCCAGGTTGCGCTCTGTGGCATTGCTGACCCGGATGCGTCTCTGCCATTTTCTCAAGCGGTAGAGCTGAGCCCGGTTCTTGGAGGATATGGTCTTTCCATATGAGTCCCTGTTCCTCCAGTCGATCATTGTGGAGAGTCCCTTGTCGTGGATGGTGTACGTCATTGGCGCTCCAACCCTCGACCTCTTCATGCGCTGATCGTGGTCGAAGGCTCTCCATTCCGGTCCCTGGTCTATGAAGTTCTCATCGATCACCAGGCCGCAGTCGGAGCAAACCAGTTCTGCCCGTTCGTAGTCGCGAACCAGGGTGTGGCTCCCACACTCCGGACACTCGACAGTGAACTTCTCAAACTCGTCTACCTTCTCCTTCTCGCGTCTGAGCCGGGTACGCTCCTTGAGCTTCTCCGGTTCCGCCCTCTCTATCTCTCTCAGCTTTTCAATTTCTTCCACTTGCTATCTCTCCCCGGCGCCTCATCGATATAGAGCCTCTTTCCGATGTGGGCAGCGGCATCTGTTCCTCTGTTTGGCCGAACGATTATGTATGGACGATCAACTGGACCGAATATATCGAAAACCTTT
The DNA here is from genome assembly GCA_034679645.1 of Methanothrix sp. GTDB lineage: Archaea > Halobacteriota > Methanosarcinia > Methanotrichales > Methanotrichaceae > Methanothrix. The sequence goes on from JAXDAR010000259.1 coordinate 1,476, forward strand.
CCGACCCTGGTCCTCTTCTGATCCACCACCCAGGAGTTCCCCCTGGGAATACCGGTCTCGCTTCCAACGATCTCTTCGCTCTGGACTATCAACTTATTCTGCACGACATGAAGCGCGGTGCCTAGTCTCTTCAAAAGGTCACCTCATCTATATAGATAAAGAAGTACTATTTAACCCTTCCGAAAACCATTTATTAAATGAACTGCCATAGCAGCGTCGAGCACAGGCCAGGGGAAGCAGAAGGCTGGACCGAAGCTTTATCTGTTAATGCCGGCAAGTTCTATCGATGTTTGAGCAGCTTCCAACTATCCCCACATCGCAGGAGCTTTTGGATAAATCGTTCCGGCGCGCCTCCCGCGCTGCCGACAATGAATCCATGGTCCAGAATGCCGGCAACATCCTCTCCGACAATCTTGCCAATCTGATCCGCAAGTTCCCATCCTTTGACAATCTTCCTCCGTTTTACCGGGAGATGGTGGATATCACCGTGGGCGTAGACAGGATCAGGATCAGCCTGTCCCGCCTGCGCTGGGCCTCCATGCAGACCAGACAGATCAGCAGAGAGTATGTGGGCAAGATCAAGAGAGCGAGGGGAACGGACAGTACTCCCATTCGAAAATCGGCCTTTGGGCGCTTCTCATCAGTTATAAGATCGATTGAAAAGGACCTCCTTTTCCTAAATGTTGCCCGGAACCTGCTTCGCAAGATGCCGACCATAGATCCCCAAATGCCTGCCATTCTCATCGCTGGCTATCCTAATGTGGGCAAATCAAGCTTCATCATCCGCATCACCGGTGCCAAGCCCGAGGTAGCAAGCTATCCCTTTACCACCCGGGGGATAATTGTGGGCCACTTCATTCGGGACGACAGGAAGTATCAGGTGGTGGACACTCCCGGATTGCTCGACCGCCCCATGGCGGAGAGAAATGAGATCGAGAGGCAGACCGTAGCCGCCCTCAGCCATCTGCAGGGGGTGGTGCTGTACATACTTGATCCAAGTGAGCACTGCGGCTATCCTCTGGACTCGCAGCTTCGCTTAGCCGAGGACCTATCCAATTGGATCAGGCTGCCTATGCTGATGGTGGCCAATAAGGCTGATATCAAGAGGTACGGCGATCTGGCCGAGATGTCCACCCAGACCGGAGAAGGCGTCTTTGAGGTGCTGGAGAAGCTGATCGAGCTGCTGGAAAGCAAAGAAGAATCCACGAGCGTTCAGGCCGAGGTTTAAGATCAGAGATATTTTATTTTATTTCCTCTCTTGTATGAGGACTTGGTCAGGGAGTTTGTGGTGATCAGTTGGATTATGACTGCCAATCTGCTTCCCTGCGGAGCACTTGATTGCAGACGGTGATTCTAAGCACCATGAGCTTTTCAAAGAAGCATCCCTTGCTGGCCACCCGCTCTGTGATAAGACCGGTGTCCTTTGCCATCCTCTCCACCTCTTCCGGTCCGGTCAGACTGGATATGAGTAGCAGCGCCCTTCCCCCAGGCCGGAGGTGCTCTGCCAGATCGAGCAGGAACCGGCCGATGGTCTCCCGCCCGCTCTCCCCACCGTCCAGGGCATAGTTGATCCATTGATGGCTTCTCTCCGCCTGTTCGGTGGGCAGGTAAGGGGGATTGAAGACGATCAGGTCGAACCTCCCTTTTATTCCCCGGAATAGGTCAGACCTCACTGCCGCCACCCCTCTCTCCCTGGCCGCCCTGACCGCATGAGGATTTATGTCCAGGGCGACCAGGCTTTTCACCTGACCGGCCAGCTCCCAGGATACCAGGCCCGAACCGCAGCCGACCTCAAGCACATGATCCTCCGGGCGGGACTCTTTTGCCGCCGCCTGCAGGAGGAGAAATGTATCTTCATCCGGAGGGTAAACCTCCTCCGATCGAAATCCTGGACAGATAAGCTCAATCCTCCAAAGCAGCTTGATTTGATGGGATTTTAAGATGATCCTTTCCTTTTTTCAGTTCTGTCGGCACCTGTACAGGCCATCCACATAGGCGCAGATATCACCCATGACACGAGGATCGTTTAACCATACCCCGGCCTCATAGTTGTCATCAATTCCTCCCTGGGATAGATTGGCGGAGGTCACTATCGCCTCCTTTCTGTCGATCATATAGATCTTGGCATGAAGCTGGCGGACGAAGAGGAGCTCTCCCCCCAGCCGTCTCACCTCATCCTGGATGTCATCGCTCATCCCCGTGCTATAGTCGGAATCCTTTCCTCTCATGAATACCACCAGCCTTCCCCCCCGGCGGAAGAACTTTTTCAGGGGAGCAGCAATCCTATTCCAGGTCTGTCTCTTAATCCAGGGGGAGATGACCACCACCTCGAAGCTGGCCGTCTCCAGCATCTGGCAGAGCCGGTCCTCAATGGAGTGAAGGCGAAGAGGGGTAAAGGTTCCCAGGAAGATGACGGAAGGATTGCGGTCCTGGCCGGCAAAGTAGCTCTCCAGGTACTGCAGTCGCTCCGCCGATTCATACTCTTTTGATCTCTTCGCCCTCAAAAGCTCCTCCTCCAGATCCAGGCTGCGGCTCTTATGTTTGAGCAATTGCCCATATCCTCGCTGCAGCTGGTCCAGCTTCATCTCCTTCTCCCTGAGCTGGCGCTGCAGCCCTTGCATATCCATCTGGATCTGGCGGTAGCCTGCCCGCAGCCTTCTATTGCGAGATGCTTCCAGCTGGATGATGCAAAGGGAAATAACCGCTATCGTCAGGAAGGCCAGCCAGATCCAGTACCCATCCATTGCTGCAGTACCTCAGATGCAGTTATCATTATGAAGTTATATATAGCTAACGTTATCAATATGCATAATGATAATCGTTATTGAATTAACGTTAGGCTTAGGCGAGCATCAGCCTTAATCAGCAGCTTCCAGTAATAGAAAATAAAATTGTATGTTCAAAAAAAGATGGTTGGGGATGCTCAGAACATCCCGGGAGGCATTCCACCCATTCCCATTCCGGGCATGCCGCCCATCCCGCCCATGCCCCCCATTCCAGGAGGCATGCCGCCTGGGCCGGCGGGCCGGGCGGGAGGCTTCTTGGTGGAGGCTAGGACATCATCGATGCGCAGGATCAAGCAAGCAGCATCTGTGGCCGACAGAATCGCCTGAATCTTTACCCGCAGGGGCTCGACCACGCCCAGCTCATGCATATCCACCGTCTCCCCAGAATAGGCATTCAGTCCCATGTTCTTATTACGGGAGTGTTTGCTCTTCAGCTCAGCCACCTTATCGATGGCATCAAAGCCCGCGTTCTCAGCCAGGGTCTTGGGCACGATCTCCATCGCCTCAGCGAACTTGGTGACTGCCAGCTGCTCTCTGCCCTTCAGGATGGCGGCATACTCCCGCAGGCGCAATGCGATCTCTATCTCCGGGGCTCCACCGCCCACCACCAGCTTCTTGTCCTCCACCACGTCTGCCACTGCATGCAGGGCATCATCAAGGGCCCTTTCCAGGCCATCCAGAACCTGCTGCGTTCCTCCCCGGAGGAGGAGGGTGGCGGTACGATTCCTGGTGCCGGTGATGAAGGTCATGATCCCGCTTCCCACCCTCTTCTCCTCCACCAGAGCGGCATCGCCCAGGTCAGATGGTTTCAGCTCATCCAGGCTGGTGACGATGTTCGCCCCTGTGGCCTTGGACAGCCTATCCAGATCCTTCTTGATCACCCTTCTCAGGGCTAGGACTCCTGCGCGGGCCAGGTAATGCTGGGCCAGGTCGTCAATGCCCTTCTGGCAGAAGACCACATTCGCACCGCTGGCAATCACCTTATCTGCCGCCTCCTTCACCCTCTTCTTCTCATGCTCCATGAACTTCTGGAACTGATCGGATGAAGTGATCTGCACCTCGGTCTTGGTCTCTGTGTCCTTGGACTCGATGGGGCAGGAGAGCAGGGCTACCCTGGCAGCTGTGACCTTGCGGGGCATGTTCTGGTGGACGATCTCCTTGTCGATCACCACTCCCTCGATGATCTCCGAGTCTCCAGTGCTCTCTCCCACCTTCTTCTCCACATTGACCCGATCCATGTCGAAGACTCTCCTGTCCCCGTAGTTCTCGGTGGCATTGAGGACCAGATCAACGGCATAACCTGCCATCTTGCTGTCGGGAGACTCAGCCAGTTTGCCGGTCATAGCGGTTCTGGCAATCCTCTCCAGCAGGGCGCGGTCGGACTCCTGGGCATCGAAGGCGATGGACTTCGCTATCTCTACTGCTTTGTCCGCCGCCATTCTGTAGCCCTGCACAATCATCGTGGGGTGGACCTTCTGGTCCAATAGAGTCTCTGCCCTTTTGAGAAGCTCTCCTGCCAGCACGGCCACGGTGGTGGTGCCATCGCCCACCTCTTTGTCCTGAGTCTTGGCGGCCTCGATGAGCATCTTGGCGGCAGGATGCTGGACATCCATCTCCTTGAGGATGGTAACTCCATCATTGGTGATGGTGACATCGCCGATGGAGTCCACCAGCAGTTTGTCCATGCCCTTGGGGCCCATGGAGCTGCGCACAGCATTGGCCACTGCGCGGGCAGCCATGATGTTATTCGAGATGGCTTCCGTTCCCGACTCTCTGCGGGTATCTCTTAGAATGATAACTGGTGTTCCGCCCATTCCTGCCATTATAATAATCCTCCAGCAAATGATTCTCTTTAAGCAGTATTTGCTCTTCTATAAAACCTTTTCCTGCAGATGCGCCTTCACATGGCTGTTCTGTCCCTCCTGTATAGCTGCCTGCCAGCAACTATAAGTAGTTGAAGATCATGCCAAGCTTTAACCGTATTGAGGAATAAACAATGGTAACTGGAACAGTAAAGTTTTTCAATCGCGTCAAGAGCTTTGGATTCATAGCTGGTGACGATGGCAAGGACTATTTCGTTCATGTAACTGGCTTGAAGCCCGGTGTCGCAATCGATGAGGGCGACAAAGTGAGCTTCGATGTCATTGAGGGCGAGAAGGGCCCCAAGGCCGACAAGGTAGAAAAGGTTTAGATAAAAAAAGAATATGCATATGCAATAGAGATGCAGGATGCCTCCCTATTGCTCTATTATATTTATCTTTTATATTGAATTTTCCTGTTGGCTTGGCCTACATCAGCTATCCACATCATCTATTCATATCAATCCTAAACTCCGCCCCGCGCAATAACCATTTTTTTGGCTGAATTCTTCTGCCCGCGGATTGACCGAAGGTTATATATACTATTATGGTTATTACTCTTAGCTATGACATATCTGGTTAAGCAGAA